>NZ_JXIS01000097.1:0-42825 GCF_000836715.1 Bacillus sp. L_1B0_5
CCGTAAAAGCCCGATTGGTTCAACTAATAATCATTGGGGATGAACACCCCCCGCTGATTAAAGTTTCACTTTATCATTATCGCTCTAGAGGTTTGGAATCATCAGGAGCGGCAAAAGGATTTTCTTTATTGATATGGTCATAGAACATAACGCCATTTAAATGGTCAATCTCGTGTTGGAATACGATTGCTGGTAAACCTTTTAAACGTAATTTTACTTCTTCTCCGTTAATAGAAGTTGCTTTTACTGTAATTCTTGTATAACGAGGAACATAACCAGGTACTTCGCGGTCTACAGATAGACAGCCTTCACCACCCTGTAAATATGTACGTTCAACAGAATGGCTAATGATTTTTGGATTGAATAATGCATGGCTATATAATGTACCGTCCGCATCGGTTACATGAACTGCAATCATTTTTTTTGAAACACCGATTTGCGGAGCCGCTAATCCGATTCCAGGGCGTAAACTATATTTTTCAGCCATTTCAGGATCTTGGCTATTTATTACAAATTCAATCATTTCTTTTAAGGTAGTTGTATCTTCTTCGCTTGCCGGTAATGACACCTCTTCTGCAACGTTGCGCAAAATAGGATCTCCTTCGCGAATAACATCTTTCATTGTAAGCATATGTAATCTCTCCTTTCCTCTTTAGTCTACCAAAGGAGATGGAAAAAGTCATCGGCAAGAAAGGGAAGGCATTTTGGAAATCGTTCTATTATAGAGTAGTTATGTATGTGATAAACAAAAAAAGACGGCAAAGCCGTCTTTTTCTTTCCATAGTTGTTTCGTTTTACATTAGCGAATGCAAGCAGCACCAACGATAATTAAAAGAATAAACAACACAACGATTAAGGCGAAGCCGCGTCCAGACCCGCCACAAGAACCGCCATAACCGTAGGAAGGATATGAACAAGTTGGATAGCAATATGAGTATCCGTACATGAGATGACCTCCTTTATCATTTCCCGCTAATACTGCGGTTACTATAATGTATGGAAGAGAGGGGAGGAATGTATAGGTATTTACCTAAAAAAGGAAGAGTAGTTTGTATATTTTTGTTACGAAGAGAGAAAAACTAAAGAGAATTAAATCGTTTACATATTATTCTAAGAGAAAAAATAAGTGAAAAAGGGAATAATATAACAGTAGGTCAATGCTTACTAATACAGATGTAAAAAATAAAAACACGTTTGTGTAGTAGAAACCTGCATATTATTTATAAAAAAACGTATTCAAAGTAATTGACATCGTAATTAGAATAGTTGTAAACTAAAAAACGTGATCAAGATTGTATTAATATGTTTCTGAAAAAACATTAGTACAGATTGTTAGGTACACAAAATTATTCTCAACCGACAGACAAACATGTTGGTTTACATCGTTGCGCTTTTTAAACTGGAAAATAGCCAGTGAAAGCGTTTCAGAATATGGTTCAAGAGAGGAAGAGGTGAACGGAATGGGTACTAAAACAAAAAAGACCCTATTTAATGTTGATGAGCAAATGAAAGCTATCGCAGCTCAATTTGAAACATTACAAATTTTAAATGAAAACGGTGAAGTTGTGAATGAAGCAGCTATGCCTGAATTATCGGATGATCAATTAAAAGAATTAATGCGTCGTATGGTGTATACTCGCGTATTAGATCAACGTTCTATTTCTTTAAACCGTCAAGGACGTTTAGGTTTCTACGCACCTACAGCTGGACAAGAAGCTTCTCAATTAGCGAGTCATTTCGCACTTGAAGCAGAAGACTTCATCTTACCAGGATACCGTGATGTACCACAATTAGTATGGCACGGATTACCATTATACCAAGCATTCTTATTCTCTCGTGGACACTTCATGGGTAACCAAATGCCTGAGAATGTAAATGCATTAGCTCCACAAATCATTATCGGTGCGCAAATCATCCAAACTGCTGGTGTTGCGTTAGGTATGAAACTACGTGGTAAAAAATCTGTTGCAATTACTTACACTGGTGACGGTGGTGCTTCACAAGGTGACTTCTACGAAGGTATGAACTTTGCAGGTGCATTCAAAGCTCCAGCAATCTTCGTTGTTCAAAACAACCGTTATGCAATTTCTACTCCAGTAGAAAAGCAATCTGCAGCTAAAACTGTAGCACAAAAAGCAGTAGCAGCAGGTATTTACGGAATTCAAGTAGACGGTATGGATCCATTAGCTGTATACGCAGCAACTGCTTTCGCTCGTGAGCGCGCAGTAAATGGCGAAGGTCCTACTTTAATCGAGACTTTAACATTCCGTTACGGTCCACATACAATGGCTGGTGATGACCCAACTCGTTACCGTACAAAAGATATCGAAAACGAATGGGAACAAAAAGACCCAATCGTACGCTTCCGTAAGTTCTTAGAAGCTAAAGGCCTATGGTCTCAAGAAGTTGAAGAGACAGTAATCGAAGAAGCAAAAGAAGATATCAAACAAGCAATTGCTAAGGCTGACCAAGCTCCAAAACAAAAAGTAACTGATTTAATGGAAATCATGTACGAAAAAATGCCTTACAACTTAGCTGAACAATATGAAATCTACAAAGAAAAGGAGTCGAAGTAAGCCATGGCTCAAATGACAATGATTCAAGCAATCACTGATGCTTTACGCGTTGAAATGAAAAATGATCCTAACGTACTTGTATTTGGTGAAGACGTTGGTGTAAACGGCGGTGTATTCCGTGCTACTGAAGGTTTACAAGCTGAATTTGGTGAAGATCGTGTAATGGATACTCCACTTGCAGAGTCTGGTATTGGTGGACTTGCAGTTGGTCTTGCACTTGAAGGATTCCGTCCAGTTCCAGAAATCCAATTCTTCGGTTTCGTTTTTGAAGTAATGGATTCAATTTCTGGTCAATTGGCTCGTATGCGTTACCGTTCTGGTGGACGTTGGACTGCTCCAGTAACAGTTCGTTCTCCATTCGGTGGTGGTGTTCATACTCCTGAACTACATGCTGATAGCTTAGAAGGATTAGTGGCTCAACAACCTGGTCTAAAAGTTGTTATTCCATCTACTCCATACGATGCTAAAGGTCTTTTAATCTCTGCGATTCGTGACAACGATCCAGTTATCTACTTAGAGCATATGAAATTGTACCGTTCATTCCGTCAAGATGTACCAGAAGGCGAATACACAATTGATTTAGGTAAAGCTGATATCAAACGTGAAGGTACAGATGTATCTGTTATCGCTTACGGTGCTATGGTTCACGCTGCATTAAAAGCTGCTGAAGAACTTGAAAAAGAAGGTATCTCTTTAGAGGTTGTTGACTTACGTACAGTTCAACCATTAGATATCGAAACAATCATCGCTTCTGTTGAAAAAACAGGTCGCGTAGTTGTAGTTCAAGAAGCTCAAAAACAAGCTGGTATTGCAGCTAACGTTGTAGCGGAAATTAACGACCGTGCAATCTTAAACTTAGAAGCTCCAGTTGTACGTGTTGCAGCTGCTGATACAGTATTCCCATTCTCTCAAGCAGAGAGCGTATGGTTACCAAACCACAAGGATATTGTTGAAGCTGTAAACAAAGTAATGAACTTCTAATTTTTAGTTTTTCATGTGCAAAAGAAATCAGCACATGCTGGTTTCTTTTGTACATATTCCATAATAATGAAATGAATCAGGGGGCTGAATTCCGTGGCATTTGAATTTAAACTACCAGATATCGGTGAAGGTATCCACGAAGGTGAAATCGTAAAATGGTTTATTAAACCAGGCGATGAAGTAAATGAAGACGATGTACTTCTTGAAGTACAAAATGATAAAGCAGTAGTAGAAATCCCTTCTCCTGTTAAAGGTAAAGTACTTGAAGTACTTGTAGAAGAAGGAACAGTTGCAATCGTAGGAGATACATTAATTAAATTTGATGCTCCTGGATACGAAAACCTTAAATTTAAAGGTGACGATCATGATGAAGCTCCAAAAGCTGAAGAAGCAGCAGTAGAAGCTCCAGCAGCGGAAGCTACTCCAGCAGCAACTGCAGAAGTAGTAAATGAGCGCGTAATCGCTATGCCATCTGTTCGTAAATACGCTCGTGAAAAAGGTGTAGACATTCATAAAGTAGCTGGTACTGGTAAGAATGGCCGTATCGTAAAAGCTGACATCGATGCATTTGCAAATGGTGGACAAACTGTAGCAGCAACTGAGGCTCCAGCAGCAGTAGAAGCTACTCCAGCAGCAGCGAAAGAAGAAGCACCAAAAGCACAACCAATTCCAGCTGGTGAATATCCAGAAACTCGTGAGAAAATGAGTGGTATCCGTAAAGCGATTGCGAAAGCAATGGTTAACTCTAAGCATACAGCTCCTCACGTAACATTAATGGATGAAGTTGATGTAACTGAGCTTGTTGCTCACCGTAAGAAGTTCAAAGCAGTAGCAGCTGACAAAGGTATTAAATTAACTTACCTTCCATACGTTGTTAAAGCTTTAACATCTGCATTACGTGAATACCCAATGTTAAACACTTCTTTAGACGATGCATCTCAAGAAGTAGTTCATAAGCATTACTTCAACATCGGTATCGCAGCTGATACAGACAAAGGTCTATTAGTACCAGTTGTTAAAGATACAGATCGCAAGTCTATCTTCACTATTTCTAACGAGATCAATGATCTTGCTGGTAAAGCACGTGAAGGTCGTCTAGCTCCAACTGAAATGAAAGGTGCTTCTTGCACAATTACAAACATTGGTTCTGCAGGTGGACAATGGTTCACTCCAGTTATCAATCACCCAGAAGTAGCAATCCTTGGTATCGGCCGTATCGCTGAAAAACCAGTTGTGAAAAATGGTGAGATCGTAGCAGCTCCAGTATTAGCATTATCTCTAAGCTTTGACCATCGTTTAATTGACGGCGC
This sequence comes from Bacillus sp. L_1B0_5, assembly GCF_000836715.1. Taxonomy (NCBI): domain Bacteria; kingdom Bacillati; phylum Bacillota; class Bacilli; order Caryophanales; family Bacillaceae; genus Bacillus; species Bacillus sp. L_1B0_5. The sequence goes on from NZ_JXIS01000097.1 coordinate 4,868, forward strand.
AACTGCTCAAAAAGCGTTAAACCAAATTAAACGTCTATTGAATGACCCACAATTATTAGTAATGGAGGCGTAATAACAATGGTAGTAGGAGATTTCCCAATTGAATTAGATACAGTCGTTGTTGGTGCAGGTCCTGGTGGATACGTTGCGGCAATTCGTGCAGCACAATTAGGTCAAAAGGTAGCAATCATTGAAAAAGCTAACCTTGGTGGCGTATGCTTAAACGTTGGATGTATTCCTTCAAAAGCGTTAATCAATGCAGGTCATCGTTATGAGAATGCAATGCATTCTGATGACATGGGTATCACTGCAGAGAACGTAAAAGTTGACTTTACAAAAGTTCAAGAATGGAAAAACGGCGTAGTTAAGAAATTAACTGGCGGTGTTGAAGGCCTTCTTAAAGGTAACAAAGTTGAAATCATTCGCGGTGAAGCTTACTTCGTAGATGCTAATACATTACGCGTTATGACTGAAGATGCAGCTCAAACTTATACGTTTAAAAATGCTGTTCTTGCAACTGGTTCTACACCAATCGAAATTCCAGGATTCAAATACTCTAAACGTGTTATCAACTCTACAGGTGCTTTAAGCTTACCTGAAATTCCTAAAAAACTTGTTGTAATCGGCGGCGGTTACATCGGTATGGAATTAGGTACTGCATATGCTAACTTCGGTACAGAAGTTACTGTAGTAGAAGCTGGCGACGAAATCTTAGCTGGTTTCGAAAAAGCTATGAGCTCTGTTGTTAAACGTGCTCTACAGAAAAAAGGTAACGTAAATATCCATACAAAAGCTATGGCTAAAGGCGTTGAAGAAACAGAAACTGGCGTAAAAGTTAGCTTTGAAGTTAAAGGTGAAATCCAAACTGTAGAAGCAGATTACGTATTAGTAACTGTAGGTCGTCGTCCAAACACTCAAGAAATCGGTCTTGAGCAAGTTGGAGTTAAAATGACTGACCGCGGCATCATCGAAATCGATGAGCAATGTCGTACAAATGTACCAAACATCTATGCAATCGGTGATATCGTTCCTGGACCACCATTAGCTCACAAAGCTTCTTACGAAGGTAAAGTAGCTGTAGAAGCAATTAGTGGCCATGCATCAGCTATCGATTACATCGGAATTCCTGCAGTGTGCTTCACTGATCCAGAATTAGCATCTGTTGGTTACACTAAAAAACAAGCTGAAGAAGCTGGAATGACTGTAACTGTATCTAAGTTCCCATTCGCTGCTAACGGTCGTGCATTATCATTAAACAGCACTGACGGTTTCCTACAACTTGTAACACGTAAAGAAGATGGTCTTCTTGTAGGTGCTCAAGTTGCAGGTGCAGGTGCTTCTGATATTATCTCTGAAATTGGTTTAGCTATCGAAGCTGGAATGACAGCTGAAGATATCGCTCAAACAATCCATGCTCACCCAACATTAGGTGAAATCACAATGGAAGCAGCTGAAGTTGCTCTTGGAATGCCAATTCACATTGTAAAATAATTTAAGTAATGTAAATAGCCCCTCTCTTATTATAAGAGAGGGGCTATTTTTATTTTCATCAAATGACTTGCAAGGTCTTTAAACGTACTTGTCGAATGAATATATAATACTTTAACAAATGATTTAGGCGTAACTTACTTCAAAGGTAATATATATCATCCTATAATATGTAATTGATTCAAACTTAACCCCATATATTAATAAAATAGAGCATGTCAAAGGAGAAGGTTCCATGAAAATATTACATGTTATATTTTATCATTTACTACTATGGAGTGGCTTTTCCACTGTATTAACATTATCGAATGGTGATAAGTTTCATTATAAAGTTATTCTTTTTTTCGTGTTCCTGTATTTAGCCTATGTAATAGCATATTTTGTATTACACGTAAGAAAGCAAGCGTTATTTCTTACATGTTCGAATTGTATACTATTTTTAATCGTATTATTTATTTTTTAAATTAACGTTTATAAAAATACATTGTTCTTCCATTAAATAATTGTAACTCTCCTTCTAATTTCTTCGCTAAAAAACGGCAAAATTCATTTGCTTTCCCTTTGTCACCATATGTTGCATTAGGTGGTAAAGAAACTTGGATGAAAGATTGTTCATTTTCTATACCAACACCAATATAAATTGAGTCATACCGATCGTGATTGGATTGAAGTTTTAATGTTGTTGTAGATGTATCTAAAATTTCATAAGGAAAAGCGGTATTTGTATATGTGAAATTAATTTGGGCACCAGTTTTAGAAGTAACTGTTTTATAATAATGAAAAAGTTGTTTTATATCATCTATTGAAACAGATTGTTGATTGGATTTAGGTACAAGCGTAATAAAGGCGTGTTGCATATAAGTTCCCCCTAACTTAGTAGAATACTATCATTCTACATCCTACTGAATTTTTTGACAATTAAAAGGAGTATTACATGTTTTGTTTAATATACTAGTAATGAAACGTGATGTAGAAAGGTGGAAACCAATGTTTGAAAAATTGTATGATGAGCATGAAAGTGTGAAGGTACGATTTTTAGGATTTATGACACATGATACACGTTATGATTTTGGTGTTATTTATACAAATATGTTTTTTGGAAAACCGCTCATTGTTTGTATGCAAACAGGAAGGTCTACTTTACTCGGACGAGATGATGTAGAGAATGTTCAATATATACAGGAGATTTTTAAATTAGGATCAGAAGAGGAAGCGAAGGAGTTAGCTCAGTTTTTCAAATTTCTAGTTCCTTCAACTTCTTTACATGCGGAATATGAAGAATAATTAATGTGAAACAGTCGTACTTATAAATATGGCTGTTTTTTATTTGAATATCGCATACTAATTAAAATTTAAAATATTTAATGTGTTATACTAAAAACCTATTGACGTAAAAAGTATAACATATTAAAATAAAGACAGAAAGTTAAGCGGTTACAAAAAAGTTTTTGGGATTATAAACTTAGGGGGAAATGAAAAATGGGAACAATCGTATGTCAAGATTGTGAAGGTACAATTGCACACTTCGAAGATGAGAAAGTAACGGTACTTTACGGGAAATGTGGATCTTGCGGATGTGATCACACAGAGCATACAAAAGCCCAATAATTGATAGGAAATGGACAGCTAAAAGTTTTTAGGACCATAAACTTAGGGGGAAATGAAAAATGGGAACAATCGTATGCCAAGTATGTGAAGGAACAATCGGACATTTTGAAGATGAGAAAACGACAGTACTTTACGGAAAATGTGGAACAAATTGTGACTGTGCTAGAAAAGATAATGCGAAAGCTTAATGATAAATAAATAGATTACTATTAAAACTCAGGGGGAAATGAAAATGGGAACAATCGTATGCCAAGTATGTGAAGGAACAATTGGACATTTTGAAGATGAAAAATCAACAGTACTATACGGGAAATGTGGATCTCATTGCGAATGTGACCATAAAGAACATACAAAAGCTTAATAATAAGAAAAAGCGCCTACATGTGTAGGCGCTTTTTTAATAAATTGTAGTTGTATGGCCAACTGTTGCAACGATTGCATCATCTCTAATTGGAATAAAGCTTATGGATGTCTGTGGTGTACTAGAAGAAGCGTATTGGCTCATTATACGGCTATCTATACGGGTAATAGTATCGGTCAAGAAAGCTGAAATAAAAGCGTAAGGGACACGTCGTTCATTTAATGAATAAATAATTTCTTCTTTTGTTTTTACACCTACGCCATGTCCGTAAAAAAAGAAATTTCCTAAATAGATTGTGTTTTCTCCTTGCCACTCAATCGTAGCTGGATTCACTTGTGGGTTTTTAAAGTAAACGAGGTCACCTGGAACAAGATCGCCACCGTTTTTTGTTATGAGCCTTAGATCTTGATCATAGTCCCATGTATAAAGTAAAAGGTTTGCAAATAGACGATTGAAAGTTTCTTCCTCATACAATGATAATAAAGCTTTATAAAAAATAATGATCATAGCGGTTGCACATTCAGTTCCATATAGTTTTCCGTTTTTGAAAATATCTTGTATGGCAATGGAAGGTGGTATGTTTGGAAGAAGCTCGAATCCTCCAAGGGATGTTCTTTTCCAATACTGGGGGTTGCAAAAGGATTGTTGAAATGTGCGAAACTGAAATCCACTTTGAAAAAGTTCTAGTGCAGAGATAATAATATTAACTCGTAAATTGAGATCAAAGCTGAGTTCATCAGCTGTTCGGAAGGAATAAACTTCTTGATTTCCTGCCATTATTGATAAAATTTGTTGTTTCTCTGCTGCAAATGGCTCATATTCATTTGTAATATAAGGATGTACAATAGAACGGCCTATTACAATCATAATAGTATCCCCACCTATACGTTACATTCTTTAGTATCGTATGAAGAAAAGGAAAAAAGGTGAAAAAAAAGCCTATCAACTGATAGGCTTGTACTCTTTAATAACACGTAATGTTTGTAATGTCATATCTTCAGGACCTTGTACAGGTAAACCTGCTTCTAAGTTTTTACGAATATACTCTAAGTTTTCTTGTGTAATAATTTCCCCCGGAGTAAAGATTGGAATCCCTGGCGGATAAACCATAACAAAATCAGCTATAATACGACCCGATGCATTTTCAAATGGAATGACTTCTGTTTCCGAATAAAAAGCATCTCGAGGAGAAAGTGCTAGCACTGGAATTTCTGGAATCTCTACTTGTACTTGAACACCTTTATCTGCCCTATTTCTAAATGTTGCTGCTAAATCTTGTAATGCTGCAATAAGTGTATTTGTATCACTTTCTGTGTCTCCCAAAGTGATAAGACATAGTATGTTGTATAAATCTGAGAGTTCTACTTCAATGTTATATTGCTCTCTAAGCCATACTTCAGCTTGGTGGCCGGTAATACCTAAATCTTTTACAGATACAATTATCTTTGTAGGATCATAGTTAAAGGTAGCATCTGTACCTAACATTTCTTTTCCAGGACAGTAAAGATGCTCAATAGAATTTATAGCATCACGAACATGTTCAGCTAATTGTATTGTTTGTTCTATGAGTGCTGTTCCTTCTGTAGCAAGACGTTTTCTCGCAACATCAAGTGATGCTAACAAGATGTAAGAAGTTGATGTAGTTGTAAGCATGCTAATAATAGATTGGACATGTTTTACATTCACCAAGCCTTCTTTCACATTAAGAATAGAACTTTGAGTTAAAGAGCCTCCTAATTTGTGAACACTTGTTGCTGCCATGTCTGCACCAGCTTGCATCGCTGACATCGGCAATTCATCGTGAAAATGAATATGAACACCATGAGCCTCGTCGACTAGTACAGGGATGTCATAAGAATGTGCTAATTGTACAATCTGTTCTAAGTCTGCAGCAAATCCAAAGTACGTTGGGTTAATAACAAGTAAGCCCTTTGCATCTGAGTGCTCTTCAAGTGCTTTTTTGACAGATTGAATTGTGATTCCATGAGAAATACCGAGTTTCGGATCGATTTCAGGATGCATGAAAATCGGTTTTGCACCTGAGAAAATAATAGCTGACATTACTGATTTATGCACGTTTCGTGGTACTAGGATTTTGTCACCAGGACCGCAAACGCTCATCACCATTGTCATAATAGCGCCACTTGTACCTTGAATAGAAAAGAAAGTATGATCTGCACCGAATGCAGCGGCTGCTAAATCCTGTGCTTCTTTAATCATACCTTTTGGATGATGTAAATCATCGAGTGGCGCAATATTAATTAAATCAATTGCTAATGCATTATGCCCAATAAATTCGCGAAATGTAGGATCCATGCCCTGTCCTTTTTTATGACCAGGAATATGGAATTGAATTGGATTTCGCTTACTGTGCTCAACTAAAGCGGTAAACAATGGTGTTTCGTATTGGGACAATCTATACACCCCTTCTTCTTCGTAATATTTAGTATAATTTGTTTTATATAATCCTGCTCTAAAAAAGTAAGTCCTTTTTTAGAATAAGGCTTGTTTTTCTGCCATTCAAAAAATCGTTTTTGAGATGGTAGCTTCACTTTATTTTCTATAAAACAAAAGCATTATATCACCAATAATTATAGATGTATAGAAAAAAATATTTTTAAGGTGAGTATGTTTAATAGTTAGCCTCAACTAATGAATAGAGGAAGACAATTCCATTAAAATGAATAAATAGTGTATAATGCAGAGTGGCTATATTGAAACAAGAAGAAATGATAAATGAGGTGCGAAATGGAATATCAATATCCGTTAGATTATGATTGGTCAAATGAGGAAATGGTTATAATTGTGAAGTTTTATGAAGCGATTGAGAAAGCTTATGAAAAAGGAATTATAAGAGAAGAATTAATGGGTTTATATCGTCGTTTTAAAGAGATTGTTCCATCGAAAGCAGAAGAAAAGAAAATTGATAAAGAGTTTCAAGAAGTAAGTGGATACTCTATATATCGTGCTATTCAAAGGGCAAAGGAAGTCGAAGAACAAAAGCTTGTAAAAATGTAAAAAATATTTTGAAAAATAAAAACTGAAGTGATATAATGTGATAACAACTAAAAACGGACAATATAAATTGTCCGTTTTCTACTATCGATTACAAAGTGCATATAAAGGAAGGAGTGATTGCATCGTAGATTCAATCTTAGCAAGGAATTGTTCGTTGGTCATTGCTGAAAACTCCTCTGGTGATATATGAATACCAACTAATAATTCTGCTTTTTTTACAGTAGCTAGTCGTTCAATCATCTTTTGTAAGTCTTCAGTTTCAAGTGTCTTATGTAATTTCACACTTGGTTTAGTATGGTCAATGGACCAAACGAAGTCATTTGGAATATTTGTTTTTAAATCATTTAAATGTTCTAAGAAGGCATGAGCCGTCTCAACTTTTTGTGGACACTCATAGATTAAACCAAAGTATATGAAGGCATGAGTACCCCATAAGCCGATTTGGAAATGCGGTAGCATTTTATATCCTCGTTTATTTGTTGAAAAAGCAACCCAAGTATCGTTTGGTGGATTGACTTTGCGGCGTGCGTGTTTTGCAACATGATAAAAAAAGTTCTCATCAGTGTGTTGGGATAAGTATTCTGCAAATTGTTCCCCTAAAGCTTCTAGCTTAGGATGAATGTTCGTTTTAATTGCACTCATTCGTTCTTCGAGACCATCAACTGTAAAGACATCAAAATCAGTTGACTTGAATGTTTGTATTGTCATGATTGTTCCTCCAACTCCTATTTTGCTTTTATTTTAGCATAGCTTGTACTATTCATAAAAAAAACAGCACAAAAAAATTTAAATAAAAAAATATAATTTTGTTGCATAGATGATTTATCCAACATAGTATAGTATAAAACAAAAAATCAGAAAATTGAATTAATTCTAGTCCGAGGGCAGACGAATATTGGGAGGAGGCAAATAATATGAGACAGGTGATTAATGCGTTAAAGAGAACAGATGCCGAAAAGAGAATACCGGTGCTACGTTTGGAGCTAGATTATGAATTAGCAACTTTATATGATGCGATGATGGAAGATGATAAACAGAAAAAAGAAGAGTGTGTACAAAAGTTAGAAGTGTTAAGACTTGAAATGATTCGTTTAGAAGCGTAATAATAGTATATGTATAAAAAATTAGTTGGTGCGAACCTTATAAAGGGTTCGTTTTTTCTGTGAACAGTATAGATCGGAGTGTTTAAACATGCAAGAAGTATGGAAAGACATCGATGCACACGCCAAACGGTGGATTCGGGATGCAGGAGAGCATTTAATGGCATCCATGAAAAAAGCACTTATTATAGAAACAAAATCCAATGCAGCTGACTTAGTTACAAATATGGACCGAGAGATAGAACAGTTTTTAATTGGGAAAATTAAAGAAACATTCCCGAATCATAATATTTTAGGAGAAGAGGGTTATGGAGACGAGATAACGTCTTCTGACGGGGTTGTTTGGTTAATTGATCCAATTGACGGCACGATGAACTTTGTTCATCAAAAAAGAAATTTTGCAATTTCAATTGGGATTTATGAGAACGGTATCGGAAAGATTGGACTTATTTATGATCCAGTACATGATGAACTATATCATGCAGTCAAGGGGTCTGGAGCTTTTTGTAATGATATATCAATTCCTCCATTGGAAAAAGGGACTGTAGAGCAAAGTATTGTAGCTTTAAATGCGATATGGCTTACAGATAATCCATTGCTTAATATGGAAAGTATGATGGCACTTGTTAAGAAAGCAAGGGGCACGAGATCATATGGCTGTGCAGCGTTAGAGATGGTATATGTTGCAACAGGAAGAATAGATGCATATGTAACGCCCAGATTATCACCATGGGATTTTGGCGGAGGACAGATAATTGTAGAAGAAGTTGGAGGTAAGGTAACGACATTCGCTGGAGCGCCACTTTCTATCATAGAGAAGAGCAGTGTGTTAGTTGCAAAACCAGGAGTGTATGAAGAAGTGTTATCATTTATATGAGAGCAACAAAAAAAGTAAGAGGCTGTGTATAAGCTTCTTACTTTTTAGCGTTATTGTGATTTGCGCATTTTTCTTTTTGTTACAAAACCGTATCCAACTGCAACAAATGTACCGATAATGCAAATAATAATACCGATTGGACTATTTTCAGCAATCATAATGCCGATACCGATTAAGAAAATAACACCGATAATTGCGGTTAATAAAAAGCGATATTGAATGTGTTCCATTTCTTCACCCTCCAATCTCATTTTACTTTCACAAAAGTAAGAATACAACTATATTTTCATTCTTGCTTTTATTTTAATTGCTATTGTATCCCCTTCGCTCTTATAATAGAGAAGGATTAAAAAGACATTAGGAGTTGGACATGTTGAAAAAACGACAAGATTTACGTAATATAGCAATTATTGCCCACGTTGACCATGGTAAAACAACACTTGTTGACCAGTTATTACGTCAAGCGGGGACATTCCGTGCGAATGAACATATTGAAGAACGCGCAATGGATTCAAATGATCTAGAAAGAGAACGCGGTATTACAATTTTAGCGAAGAATACAGCGATTCACTATGAAGATAAAAGAATTAACATTTTAGATACACCAGGTCACGCTGACTTCGGTGGAGAAGTAGAACGTATCATGAAAATGGTTGATGGTGTTCTACTTGTTGTTGATGCATATGAAGGTTGTATGCCACAAACACGATTCGTTTTAAAGAAAGCTCTTGAGCAAAACTTAACTCCAATCGTTGTTGTAAACAAAATTGACCGTGACTTCGCTCGCCCTGATGAAGTAGTTGATGAAGTAGTTGACTTATTCATCGAACTTGGTGCAAACGAAGATCAATTAGAGTTCCCAGTTGTATTTGCATCAGCAATGAACGGAACAGCAAGCTTAGATTCAAATCCAGCAAATCAAGAAGAGAATATGAAATCATTATTCGATACAATTATCGAACATATTCCAGCACCAGTTGATAACAGCGAAGAGCCACTTCAATTCCAAGTAGCACTTCTGGATTACAACGACTACGTTGGACGTATTGGAGTTGGACGCGTATTCCGCGGTACAATGAAGGTTGGACAACAAGTTGCTTTAATGAAAGTTGACGGAAGTGTAAAACAATTCCGCGTAACGAAATTATTCGGTTACATTGGATTAAAACGTCAAGAAATTGAAGAAGCAAAAGCTGGAGATTTAGTAGCTGTTTCAGGTATGGAAGACATTAACGTAGGTGAAACGGTATGTCCGGTTGAGCATGAAGAGGCTTTACCATTATTACGTATTGATGAGCCAACGCTACAAATGACATTCCTTGTAAATAACAGCCCATTTGCAGGTCGTGAAGGTAAATTCATTACATCTCGTAAAATTGAAGAGCGTCTTCGTTCACAATTAGAAACAGATGTAAGTTTACGTGTAGATAATACAGATTCTCCTGATGCATGGATCGTATCTGGACGCGGGGAACTGCATTTATCTATCTTAATTGAAAACATGCGTCGTGAAGGTTATGAACTACAAGTATCTAAGCCTGAAGTAATTATTAAAGATGTCGATGGCGTAAGATGTGAACCTGTAGAGCGCGTACAAATTGATGTTCCTGAAGAATACACTGGTTCTATTATGGAATCAATGGGTGCACGTAAAGGTGAAATGTTAGACATGGTGAATAACGGAAACGGTCAAGTTCGCCTTACTTTCATGGTTCCGGCACGTGGTTTAATTGGTTACACAACAGAATTCCTAACATTAACTCGTGGTTACGGTATTTTAAATCATACATTCGATTGCTACCAACCAGTACATGCTGGACAAGTGGGTGGACGTCGCCAAGGTGTTCTAGTTTCACTTGAAACAGGAAAAGCATCACAATACGGTATTATGCAAGTTGAAGACCGTGGTGTAATCTTCGTTGAACCAGGTACAGAAGTATATGCTGGTATGATTGTAGGAGAACATACTCGTGAGAACGACTTAACAGTTAACGTTGTGAAAATGAAACAACAAACTAACATTCGTTCTGCAACGAAAGATCAAACTTCAACAATGAAAAAACCACGCTTAATGACTCTAGAAGAGTCATTAGAGTACTTAAACGATGACGAGTTCTGTGAAGTAACTCCAGAATCAATTCGTTTACGTAAAAAGATTCTTGATAAGAGCGAACGTGAAAGAGCTGCTAAGAAAAAGAAATCTGTAGAAGCGTAAAAAAAAACAGCTACCTTAAATTAAGGTAGCTGTTTTTTTTATGTTTATTTTTAGAATATTTACTCTTTTTAGTGGACAGTATTTTTTTCGCGGGTTACTCTTGTATTAAGTACATAAAGAAATTTTGTTTTTTTATGAGAAGGGGGGATAAATAGTGTTAGAAAGAATGTCTTTTTTTGCGAAATTATGTAAAGTTGATGAAAATCCAGAATTAGGGATGTGGTTACTGTATGGCATCATTATTATATTAAGTGCACTTGTGTATAATTTAGGTTTTGCAAGAAAACTATCAATAATAAAAAATATAGTGATATATATATCGTTAGCGATTGGATGTACAGTGTTAACTTTCTTTGCAGTTTTTTTACCTGTTGGAGAGGGACTTGTTGTAGCGGCAATTGTACTTGGAATTTATAGGTTACGATTACGTCAAGCGAAACAACAAAAAGCAGGGTGAGGGGGCGAAGTTTTATGCGTTCAGTACAAGATGTACTATATAATTGGTTAACAATTAAAACAGTTGCGGAAGCACGTCCGGATGATAGTGCTGCAAAAGAAACATATTTGTTATTTCAAAATATGATATATGAAGAACATAAATTAAAAGATGTGGAAGTTAAAAAGAACGAGGAAATGTATTTAATTACATATGAAATGAATGGGGAAAGGAAATCTGCAAGGTTTCCGCTAGAAGCCATTGATTGTTTCTTGGATCAGATGAACCGTGAGCCAGAAAAATATAAATAAGTCCTTATCTATATGAGTAAGGACTTATTTACATTTTACCAATCGTCTTCGACTTTTTTATCACGATATAATCGGAAATTACCACTTGCATGACGTTCCATTGTACGCTCTGCAATTCGTTCCGAACATTCCATGCACATATATGTATGAATAGGGCGATTACGCAGTTTTTTTGCCATAGGATTTTCATCATCTAACATATCTTTTTTATCACAAATCATACATTTGACTCTCATTTCGTCACCTCAATACGAATTCTATCAGTATAAGTATATCATGGAAGTATAATGTTTTTGAATAATAGTGGGAAAAAATAATATTTTCGCAATTCGAAAAATAAGTTATGATAAGGATATACCAAGTATGTTTGGAGGTGAAAATATGGCGAATGTAGTAGAGCCTACTTTAACAGAGGGTTTAGTACAAACGTTGCGTAAAGAGTGTATTGTGATGATAGCAACGACAGATTTTGAAAAACAAGTTCCTAACGTAAGTGCTATTTCTTGGGTGTATGCAGTGAGCAAAACTAGTATTCGATTTGCAGTAGATCAACGGTCACGTATTGTGGAAAATATAAGGCATAATACAGGGGTAGTATTGACTATAATGGCGAATGAATCCGTATTTTCCATAAGTGGTGCAGGTGAAATTTTGACAGATAGAATGGAAGGTATTTCTTTGAAATTAACTGTAATAGAAGTTAATGTGCAAGAAGTACGTGATGTTATGTTTTATGGAGCGAAACTTGCAATTGAACCAACATATGAAAAAACATACGATCTTCGGGCGGCGAAAAAGTTGGATAACGAAGTGCTAGTAGGAATAAGAGAATTATAAATGTGCTAAATAAGAAATTCGTTTATTCACTTTTGTAATCGGTTATTGTGATTTAACGTTAATAATTATAATAAAAAGTAATATATTGAACAGAAATGAATAAAGAATAAATAAAAGGTTTAATGACTATGATTTTCGATTCTACCTCGTTTACACGGTACATATAATTATAACAATGGTTCGTCCATATTTTATGGATGAAACCCTTGTTCTACAAATTTAAAAGTGGAGTCAGGGGGTAACAGGTTGGATAAAATTTATGTGTTAGATACGAATGTACTTTTGCAGGATCCTTTATCTATTTTTTCATTTGAAACCAATGAAGTAGTGATTCCAGCAGTTGTATTAGAAGAGGTTGATTCGAAAAAACGTTATATGGATGAAGTAGGACGAAATGCTCGTTATGTATCTAAGTTAATAGATAAATTTCGTGAAATAGGAAAGCTGCATGAAAGTATCCCGCTAGAAAATGGCGGAACATTTCGTATTGAATTAAACCATCGTTCATTTGTGCAACTACAAGATATTTTTGTAGAAAAAACAAATGATAATCGAATTTTAGCTGTAGCAAAAAATCTATCTTTAGAAGAACAGGAAAAAGAGGACGGGAAGTCTGTTATTTTAGTAAGTAAAGATGTACTCGTAAGGGTAAAAGCTGATGCAATTGGTTTGAAGGCTGAAGATTATTTAAGTGATCGCGTAATTGAAGTAGAAAATATATATTCTGGCTTTTTAGAAGGATATATATCAAAAGAACAATTGGATTATTTTTATGAGAAAGGTGAATTGCCTCTATCTGAAATTGCGAATCACCCTTTTTACCCAAATCAATTTGTAGTAATGAAAGATGCATTAGGGGGCTCTAGTTCTGCGCTTGGCATTGTGGATCACTTAGGTAAGAAGGTAAAGAAACTTATTTTTCACAATGAACAAGTGTGGGGGATACGACCGCGAAACGTGCAGCAAATTATGGGGTTAGAATTGTTGCTTCGTGAAGATATTCCGCTTGTAACGTTAACGGGGAAAGCCGGCACAGGAAAAACGTTACTTGCGTTAGCTTCGGGACTCATGCAAACGGAAGACTTAGGGTTATATAAAAAATTACTCGTTGCAAGGCCAATTGTTCCAGTCGGAAAAGATATCGGTTATTTACCAGGAGAAAAAGAAGAAAAGTTAAGACCATGGATGCAGCCAATTTTTGATAACCTAGAGTATTTATTTAATACAAAAAAGCCAGGAGAGTTAGATGCTATTTTAGCTGGAATGGGTTCGATTGAAGTAGAAGCCCTTACTTATATACGCGGGAGAAGTATTCCAGATCAGTTCATTATCATTGACGAAGCACAAAATTTAACAAAGCATGAAGTAAAAACGATACTAACTAGGGTAGGGGAAAAGAGTAAGATTGTATTGATGGGAGATCCTCAGCAAATTGATCACCCATATTTAGATGAATATAATAATGGCTTAACGTATGTTGTAGAGAAGTTTAAAGAACAGCGTATTAGTGGTCATGTGAAGTTTGTTAAAGGGGAGCGATCTAATTTAGCTCAACTAGCAGCAGATTTATTGTAAAAAGGAGTGAGCTTAAGCTCACTCCTTTTCTTTAAATAATTGTAAATTGACGGATGTTACGGATTGGATTTTGTTGATTAGATCCATCATTGAAATAGAGATGAACAGGCCCATCTTCTTTTAATGGTTTTCCTTCTTTTGAAAAGCCTAGTATAGCATTTTTGACAGTTTCTAATGGAAGTGTCATTGTATGATCTACCGTTTCAATTTCAACTTGCGTAGCGTCTTCTAAAATTTCAGCGTTAGCAAGGAATGGATGAAATGGTATACCAAATGTTCCAGTAATCAGCTGTTCTTTTTTATATTTCTTTACACTTTGTTGTATTGGCGGGAAGGCAGCACCATCACGAATTTCACGATCCCAATGCTCTGAAGTGTTTTTTAAATAAGTTTCTAGTTCAGACGTGTTTTCTCTAGTTTCATCAAAGTAAGTTGTCAAATCTACTTTTCGATCATCAAAGATCCAAACAGTTGGATCAATAGTGATTGGAAAACGTACTTTTCCGTTAATAAATAAAATTTCGCTCATTGTTGTTCCCCCATTTGTGTTATACTCCCACTTTTCAGTATAATAGCATTAGACACTATTGTCACAAAAAATGTTTCTATTGCAATTTATTAAAACTATCGCTAATATTAATAGATAGGATAGAGGAGAGTAGGACGGAAACGGAGGGAATCAATTTGGCGTCTGAGACAGTAGCAAATCATCAGGAAAAGGCACTAGCCCTTCTACAAGCGGATGCAGAGAAGATTTTAAGACTTATTAAGGTGCAAATGGACCATCTTACAATGCCGCAATGTCCATTATATGAAGAAGTGTTAGACACACAAATGTTTGGACTATCCCGCGAGGTCGATTTTGCAGTTCGCCTTGGTCTTATTGCAGAAGAACAAGGGAAAGCAATGTTAGGTGAGCTCGAACGTGAGTTATCTGCACTTCATGAAGCGTTTACAAACAAACAACAATAACGGGTTCAAATAAGGGGGCTCAAACTAAATTAGTTTGAGCTTTTTATTTGTATAATAAAGCAGGAAGAATCAATGTACATATGGAATACAACAATAATTAAATTGAAACAGAAAGAGGAAATGAAATGAAAAAAGTATGGAAATCAATGGATTATTCATTGTTACTTCCTCTTGTTATCTTATGTGTGCTGGGAGTTATAATGGTATATAGTTCGAGTTCCATTGTTGCGATTTCGAGGCATAACTGGCCAGCAAATTACTTTTTTAAAAAACAATTAATAACTTTAGCTATTGGAACGGTATTGTTAGCAATTGTGGCTTCATTACCTTATAAGTTTTGGAGGAAACGAATAATTTTATCGGCAATGGGGCTAGGAAGTATTGCTTTACTAGCAGCAGCCTTGATTTTTGGTAAGGAAATAAATGGTGCAAAAGGTTGGATATTAGGTATACAGCCGGCTGAATTTGTTAAATTATCAATTATTATTATATTAGCTCGCTTTTTTGCAAGAAGACAAGAGACAAATACACCTGTTTTTAAAGGATCGGGACTTACACTTGGTTTTGTTGGAATGGCAATGTTTTTAATTTTAAAGCAAAATGATTTAGGTACCGATTTGTTAATTGCAGGAACAGTCGGGATTATGTTTCTTTGTTCAGGGGTACGGATTAACTTATGGATTAAACGAATTGTTTTAACTTCTATAGTATGGATTCCGGCGCTATATTTTCTGGCTAATTATAAATTAAGTGGTTACCAAAAGGCACGTTTTTCAGTTTTCCTTGATCCATTCAATGATCCTCAGAATGATGGATTCCAATTGGTAAATTCTTTTATTGGAATTGCTTCAGGAGGGTTAAATGGTCGGGGATTAGGAAATAGTGTGCAAAAATATGGATATTTACCAGAACCGCAAACAGATTTTATTATGGCTATTATATCTGAAGAGTTAGGTTTTATTGGTGTAGCTATTATTTTAATTTGCTTGCTACTTATTATTATTCGTTCATTCAGGATTGCTCAAAAATGTAAAGATCCGTTTGGAAGTTTAATTGCAATCGGAATTGCAAGTTTAATGGGAGTGCAAACTTTTGTTAATGTTGGTGGTATGTCTGGATTAATACCGCTTACGGGAGTACCTTTACCGTTTATTAGTTATGGCGGGAGTTCCTTAATAGCTAATCTACTTGCGATGGGAATACTACTTAATATTGCTAGTCATGTAAAACGAGAAGAAAAACAACAGAATGGTGTAATAAAAGAAAGAGAACAAAATGGACCACATCTTGTAGTTGTAAAATAAAAAACACATCGTGCTTTAGAGCATGATGTGTTTTTTATTTTCAAGTAGTTTTAAATATGATGTATTAATTTCTTTTTCAGTTAAAAGATATATCACATTTGGTTAAATGTGATATACAATTAAGTTGTTAGAAAAGGAAGAGGTATGCTATACTATTTTTGTGAAACAAATTGTACAGAAAACTTATCATTTGTTAAAAAATAAGGTATGATGGATAAAAATAAAGTGAAGCTTTCTAGGTATAATATAATGTGGAAAGTGAAGAACTTCACGCTTTTTAAGGTGTGTATATATTTTATCTCTAGAGTGGTAGGAAAGTAGAGGGGGAAAATCATGACAAAGCTGCAACGTATTCAAAAAGTATTGGTAGCTAACCGTGGAGAGATTGCAATTCGTGTGTTTCGAGCTTGTTCGGAACTTGGATTAAAAACAGTTGCAATCTATTCTAAAGAGGATAGTGGTTCTTATCATCGCTATAAAGCCGATGAGTCCTATTTAGTTGGGGAAGGAAAAAAACCAATTGATGCTTATCTAGATATTGAAGGCATTATTGAGATTGCAAAAAGTAATCATGTAGATGCAATCCACCCTGGATATGGTTTCTTGTCAGAAAATATTCAATTCGCGAAACGTTGTGAAGAAGAAGGGATTATCTTTATCGGTCCGAAAAGCAAGCATTTAGATATGTTTGGAGATAAAGTGAAAGCAAGAACACAAGCGCAGCTAGCACAAATTCCAGTTATACCTGGTAGTGACGGTCCAGTAAATTCATTAGAAGAAGTCGAAAAATTTGCTGAAAAGTATGATTACCCGATTATTATTAAAGCATCTCTTGGTGGTGGCGGTCGTGGTATGCGTATTGTGCGTACTAGTGAGGAATTAGGAGAATCATATAATCGAGCGAAATCAGAAGCGAAAGCAGCCTTTGGTAATGATGAAGTTTACGTCGAAAAATTCGTTGAAAAACCTAAACATATAGAAGTACAAATTTTAGCAGATGAAGAAGGCAATGTTGTCCATTTATACGAGCGTGACTGTTCTGTACAACGTCGTCATCAAAAAGTTGTAGAAATAGCACCGAGTGTATCACTTTCAGATGATCTGCGTCAGCGTATTTGTGATGCTGCTGTGAAGTTAACGAAAAATGTAAACTATTTAAATGCAGGAACAGTAGAATTCCTTGTAAAAGATGATGAGTTTTACTTTATTGAAGTAAATCCACGTGTTCAAGTAGAACATACGATTACAGAGATGATTACAGGAGTCGATATCGTTCAATCACAAATTTTAATAGCTGATGGACATGCATTACATAGTAAAATAGTAGGTGTTCCGAAGCAAGAGGAAGTAGTTGTGCATGGATTTGCAATCCAATCTCGTGTAACAACTGAAGACCCACTAAATAATTTTATGCCGGATACAGGAAAAATTATGGCGTATCGATCAGGCGGTGGTTTTGGTGTGCGTCTTGATACAGGAAATAGCTTCCAAGGTGCAGTTATTACACCATACTACGATTCTTTACTTGTAAAAGTTACAACTTGGGCACTTACTTTTGAGCAAGCTGCTGCAAAAATGGAACGTAACTTAAAAGAATTCCGTATTCGTGGTATTAAAACAAATATTCCATTCCTAGAGAATGTAGTAAAACATAAAAACTTCTTATCAGGAGAATATGATACTTCGTTTATTGATGTGTCACCTGAACTATTCTTGTTCCCGAAACGTAAAGACCGCGGAACGAAAATGTTAAATTATATTGGTTCAGTAACAGTAAATGGCTTCCCAGGAGTAGGGAAAAAAGAAAAGCCAATATTCCCAGATGCTCGTATTCCATGTTTAAAACATTCAGAGCCAATCCAAAATGGAACGAAACAAATTTTGGACGAGCGTGGAGCAGATGGATTAGTAAAATGGGTACAGGATCAAAACCGTGTACTTTTAACGGATACAACATTCCGTGATGCACATCAGTCATTACTTGCAACTCGTATTCGTACAAAAGATTTACATCAAATTGCAGAGCCAACAGCGAGAATGTTACCAAACCTATTCTCAGCTGAAATGTGGGGCGGTGCAACGTTTGATGTCGCGTATCGTTTCTTAAAAGAAGATCCATGGGAACGATTACTAGATCTTCGTGAAAAAATGCCGAACGTTTTATTCCAAATGTTACTACGTTCGTCAAACGCAGTTGGCTACAAAAACTATCCAGATAATTTAATTCAAAAATTTGTGGAGTGTTCTGCTCAAGCAGGCATTGATGTGTTCCGTATTTTTGATAGTTTAAACTGGGTAGAAGGTATGAGAGTTGCAATTGATGCTGTACGAGATACTGGTAAAATTGCAGAAGCAACAATGTGCTACACAGGAGATATTCATGATCCATTACGTAGTAAATATGATTTGAATTATTATAAAAACTTAGCAAAAGAGTTGGAAGCATCGGGAGCTCACATTTTAGGTATTAAAGATATGGCTGGCTTACTAAAACCAAACGCAGCATATGATTTAGTTTCAGCATTAAAAGAGACGGTATCGATTCCGATTCACCTGCATACGCACGATACGAGTGGAAATGGTATATTAACGTATACGAAGGCAATTGAAGCAGGTGTTGATATTGTCGATGTAGCAGTGAGTTCTATGGCTGGTCAAACGTCACAACCGAGTGCGAACACATTATTCTATGCACTAGGTGGAAATGAAAGACAACCAGATGTTAATATCGATTCTTTAGAAAAGCTATCTCATTATTGGGAAGATGTACGCAAATACTATGCACCGTTTGAAAGTGGTATGAATGCACCTCACACAGAGGTATATATGCATGAAATGCCAGGTGGACAGTATAGTAATCTTCAGCAACAAGCGAAGGCGGTTGGTTTAGGAGATCGCTTTGATGAAGTGAAAGTAATGTACCGTCGTGTGAATGACATGTTTGGAGATATTGTAAAAGTAACACCGTCATCAAAAGTTGTTGGCGATATGGCATTATTTATGGTTCAAAACCATCTGACAGAACAAGATGTTTTAGAGCGTGGACATGCTTTGGACTTCCCTGGATCTGTTGTTGAAATGTTCGCTGGTGATTTAGGTCAACCGTACGGTGGTTTCCCGAAAGAATTGCAAAAGATTATTTTAAAAGGGAAAGAGCCGTTAACAGTAAGACCAGGTGAACTACTAGAGCCAGTAGATTTCGACGCGTTAAAAGAAGAATTATTCCATAAACTTGGACGCGAAGTAACAATTTTTGATGTAGTTGCATATGCATTATATCCAAAAGTATTTATGGACTATGAAAAAGTTGCTGAGCTTTATGGAAATGTATCTGTACTTGATACACCGACATTCTTCTATGGTATGAGACTAGGTGAAGAAATTGATGTGGAAATTGAACAAGGTAAGACATTGATGGTTAAACTTGTATCAATTGGAGAACCACAGCCGGATGGAAATCGTGTCCTTTACTTGGAATTTAATGGTCAACCACGTGAAATTATCGTGAAAGACGAGAGTGTGAAAGCAACAGTTGCACAACGTGTGAAAGGAAACCGTGAAAATCCAAATCACATTAGTGCAACAATGCCAGGAACGGTAATTAAAGTAGTTGTAAAAGAAGGCGATGAAGTGAAAAAAGGCGATTCTATGGCAATTACAGAAGCGATGAAAATGGAAACGACAGTTCAAGCGCCGTTCAATGGTAAAGTGAAGAAAGTATATGTTAACGATGGTGATGCAATTCAAACGGGTGATTTACTTATTGAATTAGATCACTAAAATAAAAAAAGAGCTGTGTAAATACAGCTCTTTTCTTTATTGCAAAAAATCCCTTGCCGAATTGGCAAGGGATTTTAGTTTTAAATTATTTTGTTTGTTTAGAAGTTGATTCGGCTTCTTTTGCATTCACTTTACTTCTTGTTCCTAACATAACTAAATAGCATAGTACGGCAAACAAGCAAGAAATGAATAGAGAATGTAACAATGCCATTGCTAAACTAGCGTTTGTAAATACAACTAAAATTCCTACTACAGCTTGAAGTGTAACAAGGATAAATGAAATGATCCATCCCCAATATACTACAGGTTGCTGTTTGTAATGACGAATAGCGAGAATCATCGCGTAAAGTATCCAAGCGAAAATTAACATTGCTGCAACTCTATGGCCCATTTGAACCCACTCATGTAGTTGAGTTGGCATAGGTCTGTTTTTGCTACATAAAGGAAAGTCTGGACAGGCTAAGCTAGCTCGTTCGTGACGTACTAAAGCGCCTGTGTAGACGACGATATAACTGTAAATTGTTACACCATAAATATGAAATTTCATTTTTTTGTCCATAATAAGTGAACGTGCATCAAATTTTTGGTCAATTTCAAAGATAAGACACGTTAATAAAATGACAGAAGCGAATGAAATTAAGGAAATACCGAAATGGATAGCAAGTACAGCTGGCATTTGTCCCCAAACAACTGCTGCTGCTCCCATTAATGCTTGTGCAACTAAAAATACGAAGGATAAAATTGCTAACGTTTTTGTTTCACGCACATGTTTATAATATTTCCAGGATAAAATACAAAGGAGAGTGACAAGAATTCCAGCTGATCCTGATGTTAATCGGTGGCTAAGTTCAATAATAGTTTCCATTGATAAATTAGATGGAACAAATTCACCGTTACAAAGTGGCCATGATTTACCACACCCTTGACCAGAACCTGTTTTTGTAACTAAAGCGCCTCCTAATAAAACTATTAATAAATCAAGGCTTGTAATGACTGCTAACCATTTAATAAAGCGTTGCAATCTCTTTCACCATCTTTCTGCTATGAAGTTATTGCGAAATATTTTCATTCCATTATGTATAGAATAAAACGCGCTAGTTCCTATGATATATAAAAAATAATAAAATAGCAAAGAAATGGAGGGGGAAGACAAGGGAGAGAAAATAGGTGTGAAAACAGGGTTCGTAAGGAAAAAATTAGGTGAAAAATAGGCTATTTTGAAAAGAAATGGGGAGAATACGTGTTAAATAGGAGAAAATAGTTTATTATAGAATGTAACATCATGTTATGATAAGGACAAGTCAGAATGAAGTTTTTTATATTCGACACAAAAAGTTCATGTTTTCTTCACAAAATGTTCGGGAAATATGATTTAATATATTGGAGTATGGGCGTAGATTAGTAGTAGAATGGGTTAACAATGTTTCTACTGTAATAATATTGCTATATAGAAGCGAATTATTTCATTTGAAATAGGCGCAAAAAGAAAGATGAAAGTTTTAAGAGGGGGTTAGAGTGATGAACCATGCAACAAGTGAGCTGCATGATGAGTCCGCTGTTACAAGTGTACCGGAAACAACTCGGTTACAAGATTTATCAGCACTCGTTAAAATGGGGATTGTAAACTCAAATACACTTACTGTATTTACAGGATTTTGGTTGGCGTTACACTTTAATGGATTAAGTGTGATGGACAATCTGGATAAGCTATTTTTTACAATCGTTGGTTCTGGATTAATTATGGCGGGGGTATGTTGTTTAAATAACTACATCGATAGAGACATCGATCCGTTAATGGAAAGAACAAAGACTCGTCCAACGGTTACTGGAAAGTATAAACCAGGATTTGCACTTACATTTGGACTAGTTATATTACTTCTTGGATTTGTATTCTTATTATTAACAACACCAATGGCAGTTTTAATGGGATTTATTGGTGCTTTCACATATGTTGTCCTATATACTTTATGGACAAAGAGAAAGTATACACTAAATACTGTTGTAGGTAGTATATCTGGAGCAGTTCCACCTTTAATTGGATGGGCAGCAATCGATCCATCTTTAGGTCATCCAATTGCTTGGATGTTATTTTTAATTATGTTTATTTGGCAAATCCCACATTTCCTTGCATTAGCGATGAAACGTGTTGATGAATATCGAAATGCAGGAATTCCAATGCTTCCTGTAGTTCATGGATTTGAAATTACGAAACGCCAAATTATGATTTGGACAGTATGTTTATTACCACTACCATTTTATATGAGTGGACTAGGGATAACATTTATGGTAATTGCAACACTGCTTAACATCGGATGGATCGCTTTAGGATTTTATGGCTTCCGTAAGAAAGATGACATAAAATGGTCCGTGCAAATGTTTGTTTATTCCCTAAATTATTTAACAATCTTATTTGTATCAATGATTGTAGTTACATTCTTCTAAGACAACGACATAATTGGATTTCTTTACGTTGAGATTTACTTTACTTAACTATAAAGTACAATCTAATTCACAAGGAAAGTGGGGGTTGTTTGTATGAAGAAACAGTGGCGACTGCTTTCGTTCGTTTCACTGCTGGCTTTACTGTTAGGGGGATGCGGTAAAGCCTTTCAATCTACTTTAATTCCGCAAGGAGAAGTAGCAAAAATGCAATATGATTTACTTCTACTGGCGAGTGCAATCATGGTAGGAGTAGTACTAGTAGTTACTATTATTTTCTTGTATGTAATTGTGCGTTTCCGACAAAAGAAAGGTCAGGAAGATTATATTCCAGAGCAAGTTGAAGGAAATCACAAGCTAGAAATTATATGGACAGTTATTCCGATTATTCTTTTACTAATCTTAGCTGTTCCAACGGTTACATATACATTCAAACTTGCTGATGTAAGTGCGATGGAGAAAAAGAATATTGATAAAGATACTATCGTTGTTGATGTAACAGCGAATCTTTATTGGTGGGAATTTTCTTATAAATCAGAAAAGATAGTAACTTCGCAAGATTTAGTCATCCCCACAGGTAAGAAAGTGTATTTAAATTTGAAGGGTGCCGATATTAAACACTCATTTTGGGTTCCATCTTTAGCTGGGAAAATGGATACAAATACAGACAATGTGAACAAAATGTGGTTAAAGGCAGATAAATCGGGCACTTATAATGGTTTTTGTACAGAATTTTGCGGCCCATCACATTCTTTAATGCAATTTAAAGTGAAAGCTTTAGATGAAAGCGAGTACAAAAATTGGCTTGCTGATATGAAGAAGATTGATGGGAAGAAAGAAGTAGCTTCAACAAAGGCGCAAGAGGGCCAAGAAATATTTAATAAAAGCTGTATTGGTTGTCACGCAGTTGGATCTAATGATAGTAGACCACCTTCCGCTCGTATCGCACCAAACTTAGCAAACTTTGCGGATCGCGATATGGTTGCCGGTATTGCCGAAAACAATGAAGAAAACTTAAAAAAATGGCTGAAAGATCCTGAAAATATGAAGCCAGGAAACAAAATGACTGGCAAATATGGCAACTTAACGGATGATCAAATTGATGCATTAAATGCATACTTACAAACGTTAAAAGTTGAAAAGTAAAGAGGGATTATTCGCGAAGGGGAGGTTGAAAACGTGAGTTCTGTAGCAAAAAAACAGGGGATGGGTGCTGTCATATGGGATTATTTAACGACAGTAGACCATAAAAAGATTGCCATTCTCTATTTAATTGCAGGTGGATTGTTTTTTGTAATAGGCGGAATAGAAGCTCTATTTATTCGCCTTCAATTAGCGATTCCTAACAACGCTTTTCTTGTTGGGGATGCTTATAATCAAGTATTGACGATGCACGGTACAACAATGATTTTCCTCGCAGCTATGCCACTCGTGTTTGCATTTATGAACGCCGCTGTACCACTTCAAATTGGTGCACGTGATGTAGCGTTCCCGTTTTTGAATTCACTCGGATTTTGGTTATTTTTCTTTGGTGGAGTATTTTTAAATTTAAGTTGGTTTTTAGGTGGAGCACCTGATGCAGGATGGACATCTTATGCATCTTTAGCTTTAGCCTCTAAAGGTCATGGTGTTGATTTCTATGTACTCGGTTTGCAAATCTCAGGTATTGGTACATTAATTGGAGGTATTAACTTCCTTGTAACCATTATTAATATGCGTGCGCCAGGAATGACGTATATGCGTATGCCGATGTTTACATGGACGACATTTGTAACATCTTCGCTTATATTATTCGCTTTTCCACCGTTAACTGTAGGATTAGGACTTTTAATGTTAGATCGTTTATTTGGAACAAGTTTCTTTAATCCAGCATTGGGCGGGAATACAATTATATGGGAGCATTTATTCTGGATTTTCGGTCATCCAGAAGTATACATTCTTATACTCCCAGCTTTCGGAATATTCTCAGAAATCTTCGCGACATTTTCGAAAAAACGATTGTTTGGTTATTCATCGATGGTGTTTGCGACTGTATTAATTGGATTTTTAGGATTTATGGTATGGGCGCATCATATGTTTACTGTTGGACTTGGTCCAGTTGCTAATGCTATTTTCTCAGTTGCAACAATGGCGATTGCGGTTCCGACTGGTATCAAAATATTCAACTGGCTCTTTACAATGTGGGGCGGAAATATTCGTTTTACAACATCGATGATGTGGGCAGTAGCTTTCATTCCATCATTCGTCATGGGTGGAGTTACAGGGGTTATGCTAGCATCTGCACCAGCTGATTATCAATTTCATGATAACTATTTCGTAGTAGCACATTTTCATTATGTAATCGTTGGCGGTGTTGTATTTGGTTTACTTGCAGGAGCTCATTATTATTGGCCACTGATGTTTAATAAAGTATTAAATGAAACATTAGGAAAGATAACGTTTTGGCTATTCTTTATCGGTTTCCATTTAACGTTCTTTATTCAGCATTTCCTTGGCTTGATTGGTATGCCACGCCGTTACTACACATATCTTGAAGGGCAAGGGTTGGAAATGGGGAATATGATTAGTTCTATCGGAGCGGTGTTTATGGCTCTTGGGACGATTGTTCTTCTATTCAATGTAATTAAAACGACAGTATCAAAAGAAAAAGCTGGTCGTGATCCGTGGGATGCACGTACATTAGAATGGACGATGCCAGCACCGACACCAGAATATAACTTTAAACAACTACCATTTGTTCGCGGATTAGATCCGTTTTGGATTGAAAAACGTGAAGGTAATAAAGAGATGACAGCAGCGGAACCAGTTGGTGATATTCATATGCCAAATCCTTCGTTTTCACCATTTGTCATTTCTTTCGGATTGTTTATAGCGGCATTTGGTGCAATGTATATGCAGGGCGGAAAAGATAAGTTCTGGTTATTAGTAGCAATTATTGGTTTAATCATTACATTTGGCACAATGTTCCTACGTTCAGTAATCGATGATCATGGATATCATATTCATAAGGAAGATTTAGAGGATAAGGGGGGCAAGGCATAATGCATGTAGATGAAAAATTAACGAATGAAACATTTCCAGCAGAGCCTGAAAAAGCAACCCTTGAGGGGAAAAATAAGTTTGTCGGCTTTTGGTTATTTCTTGGAGGCGAAACAGTGTTGTTCGCTTCCTTGTTTGGCACATATTTAGCGCTAAAGAATTCTACAAATGGTGGACCAACATCTCAAGAGATGTTCCAAATGCCGCTCGTTTTCATTATGACGATGCTTTTATTAACGAGTAGCTTAACGAGTGTATATGCGATGTACCATATGAAAAACTTTAACTTTAAGAAAATGCAACTTTGGTTACTAGTAACTGTATTGCTAGGTTTAGGTTTTTTAGGGTTTGAGATATATGAGTTTTATCATTATACACATGAATTTAAGCATACTATGAGAAGTAGTGCGTTTGGCTCTGCGTTTTATGCTCTTGTTGGTACACATGGACTCCACGTATTGTTTGGATTGTGTTGGATTTTAACATTAATCTTTAGAAATGCGAAGAGAGGTCTAAATTTATACAATGCACCGAAGTTTTATGTTGCATCGATTTATTGGCACTTTATTGACGTAGTTTGGGTGTTTATTTTCACTGTAGTATATTTAATGGGAATGGTGGGATAAACAATGGCGATAAAGCAAACGAATAATCCTAAAGTTGATCTTGTTTATCGGAAGAGAAAAAGTGCGGAGGAAATGAAGCATCAAGTTATTACGTTTGCATTAATGATTTTTTTAACATTAGTTGCATTTGTAGCAGTGGCGTATCCAAAAACTTTTAGTCCGACTTTCTCGGTGCCATTTATTTTACTATTAGCAGTGGTACAAGTGATTTTTCAATTGTATTATTTTATGCATATGAGTCATAAAGGACATGAAGCGGCAAGTTTCTTTCTTTACTCTGGTCTGCTAATAGGGTTAATTACAATTTTAGCTTTTATGACAATCGTGTGGGTTTGAAAAGTGAAAAATAAGGGAGCTTGTGTTGTCACAGCTCCCTCTTCATATTATGGAATAACCTTAAGAAGGTAGGTGTGACAATGAGTAACTTATGGATATTTGGTTTTCAGGCTTTATGGAGTCCAATTTTTTTATTATTTATGCTTTCGATTCTTATTGGGTACTTCTTAATTATTGGGCCTTATAGAATGAGATTTGAAAATGCGACGAAGGTAAGTAAGAAGCAAATTATTTATTTTACGACTGGTATTGTTCTTTTGTATTTTGTAAAGGGAGGGCCTATTGATTTAATTGGCCATATTATATTTAGTGCTCATATGTTTGAAATGGCAGTCATGTATATTGCAGTTCCACCGTTACTGTTGCTTGGTATACCAATTTGGTTATATCGTTACATTACTTCTTTTAAGTTCGTTCAAATTATATTAAAGGTATTTGCTAAACCACTTATTGCATTGTTTGTATTTAACGGCCTGTTTTCTTTTTATCATTTACCAGTTGTTTTTGATACGGTAAAACAAAGTCAAATTGCTCATCCTATTTGTCTCACTATATTGTTTTTTACAGCAATCATGATGTGGTGGCCGATGCTAAATCCGTTACCAGAATATCAAACGTTAAGTGATATAAAGAAACTTGGTTACATGTTTGCTAACGGTATATTATTAACGCCAGCTTGTGCGTTAATAATTTTTGCGACGGCTCCGTTATTCGCAACGTATACGGATCCAGCCGCTTGGATGAAAGCAATGGAACTATGTGTACCGGCGGGCACTTTATCAGATTTAAATATAACTGGACCAGAATTTTTACACTGGATGCCAGTAGTACAAGACCAACAAACTGGTGGTATCATAATGAAAATTGTCCAGGAAATAGTGTACGGTACAATTATAGGCTATGTATTCTTTAGATGGGCACGTAGAGAGCGTGAAAAGGATAAGGAGCAGTTGCAGCAATTACCACCTTATTTGCAGACTAAGTAGAAGAAGTGTATGGGAGATCTCATGCACTTTTTTCTTTTAAATTATAATGAGTATAAAAGATTGAATTTTCTGACCTTTTATGTTAACTTAGTGTAGGCATGTACTAAAAGTGGATATAAAATTTACTACTAGCTTTAAGACGTAATATTTCCATATGTAGTGCAAGTTTTTTAGAGATTTACAACTTTCTCCTGCTATTTGCGGGAGTCGGGCTGTCCGTAAAAGCCTGATTGGTGAAGGTTAATAATCAGTGAGGGATGGACACCCCGCTGATTAAAGTTTCACTTTATAGTGTTTTCTTTAATAAACATAGACTATTTTAAGGGGGAATTTAAATGGGTAGTAGTGGAAGTATGGTAAAGCCGATTAGTGGTTTTTTGACAGCGTTAATTCAATATCCAGTACCAGTAGTAGAGTCACGTGCAGACATTGATAAACAAATTCAACAAATCATAAAAACAATTCATTCGACTAAATCAGGTTACCCTGGATTAGAATTGATAGTATTTCCTGAATATAGCACACAAGGGCTCAATACAAAAAAATGGACTACAGAAGAATTTTTATGTACAGTGCCTGGGCCAGAAACCGACTTATTTGCTGAGGCATGCAAAGAATCTAAAGTATATGGTGTTTTTTCAATAATGGAAAAAAATCCTGATGGTGGAGAACCGTATAATACAGCAGTTATTATTGATCCACAAGGTGAAATGATTTTGAAGTATCGTAAGCTAAATCCTTGGGTGCCAGTCGAGCCTTGGAAAGCTGGAGATTTAGGCTTACCTGTTTGTGATGGACCTGGAGGAAGTAAATTAGCTGTTTGTATTTGTCATGATGGCATGTTCCCTGAAGTAGCTCGTGAAGCGGCCTATAAAGGAGCAAATGTCTTGATCCGTATTTCTGGATATAGCACACAAGTTAGTGAACAATGGATGCTAACCAATCGTTCAAATGCATGGCAAAATTTAATGTATACATTGTCGGTAAACTTAGCGGGTTATGATGGTGTATTTTATTACTTTGGTGAAGGACAAGTATGTAATTTTGATGGGACTACTTTAGTACAGGGGCATCGAAATCCTTGGGAGATTGTGACTGCTGAAGTATATCCGGAACTAGCAGATCAGGCTAGATTAGGATGGGGATTAGAAAATAATATATATAATCTAGGGTCAAGGGGATATGTAGCAACTCCTGGTGGGGTGAAAGAAAATCCATATACGTTTGTAAAAGATTTAGCTGAAGGTAAATATAAGGTTCCTTGGGAGGATGAGATTAAAGTAAAAGATGGATCTATTTATGGATATCCAGTAAAAAAAACGATTCATTCTTAGGGAAGAGAAATAAAACAAGCGCATCATATTGATGCGCTTGTTTTTGTTAATCAATAATTTGAAATTCTTTTAACTCTTTTTCGACATTTTGTAGGAGTTGTTCGCTTTTTTGAAGTACGTTCGTTGGGAAAGTCTCATCATCACCATATTCAACGCCATGAGGATAATAATGTTTTCCTAATAAGGGAGGGAGTAGTTTTACTTCAGCGTGTCTGCTGCCGATATCACCTTCAACAGCAACTCCTTGCACTCGTAAATAATAAACATCTTTTAATATTTCAAATTTATAATCGTATGTAACCCGTTCATAATCCCACTGTCCAGCAAGTACGAAGTGGTTGTTTTCCATGATTTCAGTTAAAAGAGTTAATTCAACGACGGATCCATTAAATTTCGTATTTGTAAATTGCATATAATACCTCCTTTTTTAATGTTACACCATTATTTTTATAATAGTATGAATAATAAGAAAGTGCAATTCATATTGAGAGAAAAGGGATAATCCAGACTTTTTTCACAAAAATATGATATAGTGAAAAGAGTACGGTACACACAAAAAGAAAGAAAATGATTTGTGTATATCTCAATTTTATGTTTTGTTCAGGAGGTATATCGTTTGAAGAAATTATTGCGTATCGTAATGATTACAATTTTAATTTTAGCTGTTGATTTATACGGGAAATTACTCGTTTCACAATATATATTAACGCCATCTCAATCAAAGCAAGAAAATAAAATTGTGAAAAAGAAAAAGCAAATTAAGGAAGACTCCTCAGACACTGTTTTAAATATGATTGGTGAAGACTCTGAAAATTTATTAGCGAAGTGGGGAGAACCCTCTCGAATTGAGCCATCTGCATACGGATATGAATGGTGGGTATACAATCAGGATTTAACTCAGTATGTTCAATTTGGAGTTTCTGAACGTAAAGTTGTAACGGCGTATGCTGCTGGTGAACAAGTTAAGGTTCCGCCTTATTATATAAATGAAAAATATGAAGAAGTATATAAAAAAAGTCCGCTTTCGCATGAAATTTCATTAAAAAGAGGGAAAAATAGTTATCAATTTGAACTATCTGATACTGAAGTCATGGAACAACCGTTAATACCTGTAGAAGATGGATGGGCGCAATTGTATTTTGATCAATTTACACATGAGCTTGTTGGTGTTCGTTATATGGATGATGAAACTTTATTACATCAAAGACCGTATCAGCTCGTTTATTCAGGTGAATTAATAGCGGAACAACCATTGACTCCAGAAAAGATAAAACAAGTAGAAAATGGGAATATGCAACAAATTTTTGATTTAACAAATATCATTCGAAGTCGTCATAAATTACCATTATTAACATGGGATCAGGAAACAGCAGATGTTGCTGTTGGTCACAGTAAAGATATGAAAGACAATAATTATTTTTCTCATGACTCACCTACATTAGGTACGCTAGGAGATCGTTTACAGCGCGGGAAAGTAGGATTTCAACTTGCTGGTGAGAACATAGCGGCGCAACATAGTGATGGAATTGCGGCAGTGCAAGGCTGGTTAAATAGTGAGGGGCATAGAAAGAATTTATTAAATGAACAATTTACAGGATTAGGTGTTGGTGTATACGATAAATTTTATACACAAAATTTTATTCGAAAATAAAGCGAAACTGTAAGCGGTGGGGTGTTACATCACCTAATTAGTTACTTCGTATTCACTGAATTGTAGGTGGGAATCTGACCGTATGCAAATAGCAGAAAAAAAGGTGCATGAATCGTCTAAAAATAGGCGAACCATGCGCCTTTTTTTTCTTACTATATAGTAGATATACATGGAGAGGTGAGGATTATGCCAACAACAAAAGGACCGTTACATCCATCGGTTCAACAGTTTAAAGAATTTGTAAACCATCACCCTAAAATGGTTCATGAGGTTAGAAGTGGTCACAAAACTTGGCAACAATTTTATGAAGAATGGTACTTACTTGGTGAAGAAGATCCAATATGGGCAACTTATAGACCCGATGGAGCGCCTGCGTTTTCTTCGGTAAAAGAAAATAAGAAAGAAAAAGATAATCGAACTGAAGAGGAAAAAACTGCTGATGTGATGGGGCAAATGCTTTCTTTTTTTAAAAAGTTGGACGTGGAACAAATGCAGAACCATTTAGCCAATGTGACGAGTGCTATTGGGAGCGTGCAACAAGTTATTCAGCAATTTCAAGGTAACCGTACGCAGCAAGAACAAAGTACTTCAGAAAATAACCCGTTTTTCTTTCAAAAGGATTAGGGGGAAAGATGATGAGAGCAGAAATTATGGAGTTTATAAAGGCTGATGAGGATTTATCTCGCTATATTAGAGAGCAACCGTACTGGTATAGAAAATTAACGCGAAATCCTGAAGAAAAAGAGGCTTTTGAGTTAGCGGCGATGCAACATTTCAAAAAAACAATACCAGATAAAGTGGAAAAATTTCAAAATCAATTGGCCGTTGCTTCGATCATGATTGATATGTTTCAGTATATGAAGCAACAAAATGCAACCTAATTGGAAGTGAAAAATATGTCCGTCATGCAGAACTTTTGTTACAATAGAGGTTGATTATTTAAAAAGGAGTTGCAGCATGACGGAAATTTGTTTAGTACGACATGGACAAACTGATTGGAACTTTCAAGAAATTATTCAGGGGCGAGAAGATATTCCGCTTAATGAAGTTGGTAAGAAGCAAGCGAGTCAAAGTGCAGCTGCTTTACAAGAAGAAACGTGGGATATTATTATAAGTAGCCCGTTAATTAGAGCGCAAGAAACGGCTAATGAAATCGCAAAGGCAGCTGGATTACAATCGATTTTATTAGATGAGCGATTTGTTGAACGGAATTTTGGAGAAGCTTCAGGGAAGCCAGTTGCGGCTGTTAGAGAGTTGATTGCTGAGGGTAAAGTAGAAGGTATGGAGCAAGATGAAGAGATTGTAGCTCGTTGTTTTGCTGCTTTAGAAGATGTTGCAACAACTCATTTTGGCAAACGTATTATTATTGTTGCTCACTCACACGCGATAAAAGCGATTTTACATGCCATTGAACCAGATGAAATTACATTTAAGACACCATTAAAAAATGCGTGTATTAGTTATGTGAAACAAAATAGTGGGAAATGGGATGTTCTTAAATATAATATAGCGGAACATATTAATGTATAAGTGTGTACGGATATAGTGTGAAAATAGTTTCATTATATCTTTCTTTTGAGTAAGTCACTTCAATTAGTAGTTCTAATCTAAATGTGGTATGATGGATACTCGGAGGTGTCTCTCATGATTGTAGCGACGCTAGAAAGCGTATTAATATTAGATAAGGCAGAGCAGCTTGCAAAAGCGATTATCTGTTCAGATATAGCAGAAGATTATCGTAAGTATTATAGAGAATTACATGAAGATATGGAACTTCAGACGTTAATTCAGCAATTTACAGCGATGAAAGAACGGTATGAGGAAGTACAGCGTTTTGGAAAATACCATCCTGACTATACTACCGTGTCGATGAAAATGAGAGAATTAAAGCGTTCTGTGGACTTACATGATAAGGTTGCAGCTTTTAAAAGAGCAGAAACTGCTTTGCAGAAGTTATTAGACGAAGTTAGTGTAGCAATCGGTTCGGAAGTGTCTTCTTCCATTAAGGTGCCAACAGGAAATCCATTCTTTGATGCTGGTGGCTGTGGTGGAGGTTGTGGTACTGGCGGAGGTTGTGGTTGTAAAAAAACGGGGTGATGTACCCCGTTTTTTAGAAGTTGGAAGAAAACGTATACAGAGTTTGTCCTGTAATGTTATAAATTTCTGATTGGTTTTCATAGAATATAAAATATATGTTTTTAAAAGGAGAAGATGGAGAAGATTATGTTCGGGCAACGACAAAGTATGATTGTTTATTTACATTCATTGAAACATGCCAAGATTTTAAGGAAATATGGTAACATACATTACATATCAAAACGATTAAAATATGCTGTAGTATATTGTGACATGGAACAAATTGAGCATATGATGCATAAGTTGAACAAACTTCCTTTTGTGAAAAAGATAGAACAGTCGTATCGCCCGTATTTAAAAACGGAATTTGAAAATTCCCGTCCTGATCGAGCAAAAGAATACGATTATAGCTAATAGAAAAAATCCCCTGCTAAATTTAGTGGGGGATTTTTCATTTGAAATAAAGTGTTATTTCATCGGAGGAATGAAATTGTTCATTCGTAAAATACCAATTAAATGATTAAAAAATAGTTCTTTTTCTGGGAAAGTTGTAGATGGCTTTACAGTAAAGGTAGCCACTTTTTTCCCGAGTTGCGCTGCCGTTTCTTCAAATAAAACGACACGTTTACTTTTTTTATTTTCAAATACAGGAATGCCTTCACGACATATGTATAATGGTTGGAAATCACCAGTAGTAGTTGGTTTTAATATTACAACAAGCGAACACACTTTTTTATCGTTTTTTATCGTTTCAAATTGTAACATATGTGCTATACGTTCTTGATTTGTTTTGGCAATTTCAAGTAATTCATATAAATCAGAGTAGCCTTCTCCGAGTTCTATAAAGCGTTGAATCATATTTTTTCCTCCTCTTTCTTTTACTGTACCATTTCACTTTTTAAATGAAAAGCACACAAAGAAAAAAAAACCCTGCATAGCAGGGCCCTTCTTATACTAGCATGTACTAGTAAGAAGGCAAAGGGAGAGGAGAAACCGGAGGAAGAACTTATGGGGAAACGTAAGTCTTCTCCGCGGTTGGCAACAACATCGAAGGTGATGTTGTTATAATTATTTATGTCCAATCTAAATGAAGATATACATAATGAAATTAAATTTTATGTAGGGCTTCTTATTTTTCTTTTTTTTATTTTATGATAGGATAAAAAAGATAAAGTGGAACTAATATACATATTGGATTCATATTAGTGAATGATGAGATGAATACATAAAAATAATGAGTGGTTATTTGATGCCGAGTTTTCCTATAGTTAAGTGAATGTGGTTTGTTAACGGTTACCGAAGTGAGAATGGCTTTCTATAATCGCTCGATAGATTGAAATAAAGGTAGTGACAACAGATGAGAGTAGTTTCAGGAAAATGTAAAGGACACCCACTTAAAGCAGTTCCTGGTAATACAACACGTCCAACGACAGATAAAGTAAAAGAATCTATTTTTAATATGATAGGTCCTTATTTTGATGGTGGTATCGCCCTTGATTTATTTGGGGGTAGTGGTGGTCTGGGAATTGAGGCTTTGAGCAGAGGGATCGATAAAGCAATTTTTGTTGATCGGGATAGTAAAGCGATAAAAGTAATTCATCAAAATTTAGAAAGTTGTAGAATACAGGAGCAAGCTGAAGTATATCGAAATGATGCGGAACGTGCAGTAAAGGCGCTTATAAAACGTGAAATGTCATTCGATCTTATATTAATAGATCCACCATATAAAGAGCAAAAAATTGTATCTTTAATTAGTGTAATGGATCAACATGGATTGCTACATAGTGATGGATTAATTATGGCAGAGCATGGTAATGATGTAGTTTTACCTGATTCCATAGGGGGGCTTGCCAAAGTGCGGGCTGAGAATTATGGTATTACAGCGATATCGATTTATAAGTATGAAGGTGAGGGGACGGAATGACAAGTATAGCTATTTCTTCAGGAAGTTTTGATCCAATTACCCTAGGGCATCTGGATATTATTAAAAGGGGAGCAAAAGTATTTGATGAGGTATATGTAGTTGTTTTAAACAATTCATCAAAAAAACCGTTCTTTTCAGTCGAAGAGCGCTTAGAATTAATTCGTGAAGCAACAAAGGATATCCCGAATGTGAAAGTAGATTCACATAGTGGATTATTGGTGGAGTATGCAAAAATGCGTAATGCAAACGCGATATTACGTGGTTTACGAGCGGTATCTGATTTTGAATACGAGATGCAAATCACTTCTATGAATCGAAAATTAGATGAAAACATTGAAACCTTCTTTATTATGACGAACAACCAATATTCATTTTTAAGCTCGAGTATTGTGAAAGAAGTTGCGAGATATGGAGGAAGTGTAGTAGATCTTGTGCCTCCTATTGTAGAGCGTGCTTTAAAAGAAAAGTTTCAAACCCCGTTAAAGTGAACGGGGTTTTTCTTTATACGTGCGAAAAAATAATAAAATAACATATAAATATAGACAAAATAATGTAAAAATTGGTCCGTAATGTATAAAAGATGTCCAAATTTCATGTAGTATAGAAGGATGCTTGGATAAAAATACAGGAATATCTTTTTGCATAGGTGAGAAAGAACTCACTTTCTCATAAAATGGTGTCCAAAATATAAATGTAAAAATAGGGGCAAGAATACTTTGAATAATTCGTGCGAAAAAATAGGGTTTAAATCGGATGTCTGTTTCAGCTAATATGCTAGCAACCTGTGCCTGAATAGAAAGACCGCTAAATGCTAAAATGAAGCTTGTTACCATAGCTTGTTGTAAGAGGGGTGTTTCATTTATTTGACTAATCATTTGGCTTCCGAGTGTCATTTCGAAAATACCTGATAATATAGGCATACTAAAATCTGTACTTAGTTGGAAGAATGATAAAATATGTTGCATAATAAAAGAAAGAGTTGCTGTAATGTGGAATACAGTAATCATTTTATTTAACACAGAGAATAAAATAATAAATCCGCCAATCATAAGTAATGTTTGAATAGAAGAAACAATAGCATCCCCAAGTAATTTTCCGATTGGTCTTTTTTCTTGTAAGCGTGTCTCGTGAAGAATTAAAAAAGGGTTTTGAAAGGGTCGTTTTTTTGTAGTGTGTTTATTATTTTTGTAAGCGGTATTATGGCCGTAAAAACGCATAATTAATCCGACAGCAAAGTTACTTAAATAATGGGCAGCCGCTAATATAATCCCTAATTTCGGATTATTAAAAAAACCGATAGACACAGCACCGAAAATAAAAAGTGGATTAGAAGAATTTGTGAAAGAAACGAGGCGTTCCGCTTCAATCTGAGTTAAAAGATTGCTTTTTCGTAGCCTAGCGCTTAATTTGGCGCCTGCAGGGAAACCTGAAGCCATTCCCATCGCCCAAACGAATCCACCTATCCCTGGAACGCGAAAAAGTGGGCGCATGAGTGGTTCTAATATAACGCCAATAAATTTTACAACACCGATACTAATTAGAAGTTCTGCAATGATGAAAAACGGTAGTAGTGAAGGGAATACAACTTCCCACCATATATTTAACCCGCGAATAGAAGCTTGCAAAGCGGCTTGGGGGTGGAGTACAAGAGAAAAGGTTAAAAATAGCGTTGATATGGTAAGGAAAGCGGTTTTCCATTTTTCATACATGTAAGTAAATCCCCCTTTGTCCCAAAAAACGTTCATTTCAGTATACGTGGATACGTAGTGAATTTAGACCATAAGTATGAAAAAGGAATGAAAAAAATTAAAGGGTGAGAAAAATGAAAGAACCAAAGATTGGTTTAGCACTTGGGTCTGGGGGAGCGAAAGGGTTTGCTCATATCGGTGTAATAAAGGTTTTAAGGGAAGCGGGTATCCCCATTCATATGATTGCAGGAAGTAGTATGGGGGCGCTAATAGGTACGTTTTATGCGGCAAGTAGTAACGTTGAAAGATTGTATAAATTGGCATCTGTTTTTAAGCGGAAGTATTATTTAGATTTCACCGTACCAAAAATGGGATTTATTGCTGGAAAACGTGTCAAAGATATGATTAAAATGTTTACATATAATAAAAATTTAGAAGAGTTAGATATCCCGACGGCTGTTGTGGCTACTGACATATTGAAGGGGGAAAAAGTGGTCTTTACAAGTGGGCCAGTTGCAGATGCGGTGAGGGCTAGTATATCTGTTCCTGGAGTGTTTGTACCAGAAAAAATAGATGGACGATTATTAGTGGATGGTGGAGTTATTGATCGCATCCCGGTATCGGTTGTGAAAGAATTAGGGGCCGATATTGTTATCGCTGTTGATGTGTCTCCAATTAAGGTGAATGGCGATGTTACGTCCATTTATGACGTAATCATGCAAAGTATTGAAATTATGCAGCATGAGCTTGTAATGAATCGGCAAATTGCATCGGATTTAATGATGCGACCAGCTGTAGAGCAATTTAGTTCACGTGCTTTTACAAACATTGAAGACATTATTCGAGTTGGAGAAGTAGAAGCGGAAAAACATATTTCAAATATTTATTTATTAATTGAGCAGTGGAAGGAGAAACATAATGTTTAAGCGTTTTCGGTTTATATATGCAATCTTAATAGGGGTTATATTGGCGATGTTACTTGTTTATGTGCGTTTACCGTATTATGTAACAAAACCAGGAATGGCTGCCAAATTAGAGCCTTACGTTCAAGTTGAGGGTGGAACGAAAGAATCTGGTGATTTTATGCTTGTTACGGTTTCAATGGGACCAGCAAATGTGGTGAATTTAATAGCGGCACAGTTTAATAAATATACACATATTTCAAAAGCGGAAGAAATATTGCAAAAAGGTGAGAGTGATGAAGAATATCAATTTCGCCAAAATTATGCGATGAAAGATTCACAAAATGCAGCAATTTATAATGCATATAAACGTGCGAATCGCTCCGTTTCTTTTGAAAATAAAGGTGTATTAGTTGCTGGTGTGGCAAAGGGAATGCCGTCAGAAGGAAAGCTTAAGCTTGGTGATGTTATTATAGCTGTTGACGGAAAAACATTTGAAAAAACGGAGCAATTTATTGAATATATGACTGGGAAAAAAGAAAGTGATGCTGTAAATATTGAGTACATGAGAAATGGAAAACAATTGAAAGAAAATTTAAATGTAAAGACGATTCCTAATGGAAATGGACGTGTGGGTATAGGTGTTTCTATCGTTACGGAGAGAGAATTAGTAGTCGATCCGAAAGTGAAAATTAATTCTCATGAAATTGGTGGACCATCCGCAGGTTTAATGTTCACATTAGAAATATATAATCAACTTGTGGAAGAAGACTTAACAAAAGGACATGAAATAGCTGGAACAGGTACGATAAATGAAAAAGGAGAAGTTGGTCCGATTGGTGGTATAAATCAAAAAGTGGTGGCTGCTAGCGATGCCGGGGCTGAAGTGTTCTTTGCGCCAAATGAAAAAGGTGCGGAGAAATCGAACTATAAAGATGCGCTTGAGACTGCAAAGGATATTAAAACAAAAATGAAAATTGTACCAGTGGATACGCTGGATGATGCATTAACATATTTAGAAAAGATGGATAAAGAAAAAACCTCTCTGAAATTGAAGTGAACCCGAATAGTGGTA
>NZ_JXIS01000098.1:0-23522 GCF_000836715.1 Bacillus sp. L_1B0_5
ACTTATAGGCTTTATTCATCATTATTTGATTCACCTCCATTTCGGTATATAACCATTATACACCAAACGTACGTTCGACAGGTAGTGGCGTAACACTTTCTGTATGTCGAACAATTAAGATGGCTTCCTGCCATCCCTTGTTCGAAGCCAATTCATCTCCCATCTACTCACTGGGCTGTGACCCTTCAGGCTCCTTGAGGAAGGAGTCCTCTTGGCTAAAATGATAAATCTTCAATCACAGTTTCTTGGTTCACCTAATAGAAAGTATAGGGATTCGTATCATCTTTTTAGTGACCTTTTGGTATTATATTCTAAGTACTTTCGACATGAATTGATTGTTTTTTATGAATTTTCTTGAAAAATATTGTAAAATCAGTCCAATTTTTCTTCTATTTTGTTATGATGTTTATAATTAAATGGGATTAGGATATTTCTATAAGATGGGGGCGTATATTATGAGTGTCTCAGTAAAAGGAAATGAGCAGTTAACCGCTCTATTGAACGATTGGTATCGATCTATGCTATCTCAACAAGTTATAAAAGCTACTAATCTAAAAAAGAAAATTGATGAAAAAATCAGCAAATTAAGCACTGAGCCAAATCAAGAACATCAAGATCAAAATTTATTACTATATTACTCACTACTTGAATTCCGTTACAATATCTTAACAGATAGCCTTGGTATTCAACAAAATAGCTTTGATGCCATTAGTGACTATGATATGCCTACAGACCATTTTCTACGCTTCTATTATCACTTTTTTAAATCCATCCATTCCACTTTTATATCAAATTATACTGAGGCAGAGGAACATTATAAACTGGCAGAAACGATATTAGTAGACATACCAGATGAAATTGAACACGCTGAATTCTACTATAGAATTGCTACTTTTTATCACCATACCTATAACATGCTCGCTTCTATTGAATACGCAAATAAATCGAGAGCAATCTTTTCAAAGTATGAAGGTTATGAAGTAAAAACAGCCTTTTGTAATAGTTTGCTAGGTGGTTGCTGTATCTACCTAAAACAGTATGAACAAGCAGAAGAATATCTACATTGTGCAATTGATTTACTACAAAAAAATAGAGAAGAAGATTCCTTGTTATACGTAAAAAACACTATGGGGTGGTTGTATTCTGACCAAAGTATGTCTACTTTAGCTATTCGTCACCTTTCAGAAGTAACAGAGAAAATCCCTACACACTTCAAGGCCATCTTCCTACAAGCTAAGGAACATTATAAATTAGGAGAACAATTGATGGCCAGCCAAATCATTGATAAGGGATTACAGATTTGCAGAGAAATTCATAACGAAGAATATACACATCACTTCTCTATTTTAAAAAGATTAAACGAAAATATTCCATTAGAAGAATTAGAAAAAATTATTCAAGAAGGAATCTTATACTTTGAGAAAGAAGAATTATGGGAATATGTTGTCGAATACGCTGAATTATTTGCCACAAAATGTAGACAATTAGAGAACCACCAAAAGGTAAGTGACTATTTCCATATTTGTTATCAAGCAAGACGAAAATCAATCGCAAAAGGAGTGTTAAAATAATGAAAAAAATTAGCTTATTATTATCTGGCATTGCTTTCATTGGGGTCTTAACGGTGGGAATTTTTCAGTTTTCTAAAACAGATCAGCTTGCTACTCATGGACATTATCCTACTCCTTCATATAGTGTTGGCGATTATGGTGGTGCACCACCACAAATTTAATGTACATGTATTTAAAAACCCTCCAAATGGAGGGTTTTTAAATGGCTTATCTACCTGTTCAATACGCATAGAGAGTACATATTATACTTATTTACTATGTTATAAGATTTTTCATTTCCACTCTGTAACAAGATTCTAGCATTCTCTCCTAGAATCTCAACTTAAATCTTAAATCCACCAATTAACTCTTGAAGTTCTTCCGCCATCTGTGCTAATTGTATTGCTGAAGAATTTATCTCTTCCATAGAAGCATGTTGTTCCTCAGATGAACCAGCTATCGTTTGCATACTTGAAGAATTCTCTTTTACAGCCATAGCTATTTGATCAATCGATGTATCGACTTTCATTGCATCAGTAGTCATTTTATTAGATAGTTCCACCATACCATGCACTTTTGACACAATATCATTTGCAGATTTTGAAATCTCATAAAAACTTTGTTTTGTATCGTTCGCAACTTTAATTCCCGATTGTACTTCTACTCCCACTTCATTCATAGCTTTTACAGTCTCGTGTACGTCTGCTTGTATTTCCTTAATTAAACTTCCAATTTCCATTGAAGATTCGGATGATTGCTCTGCTAGCTTCCTAACTTCATCCGCAACAATTGCAAACCCTCGTCCCTGTTCTCCCGCTCTAGCTGCTTCAATCGCTGCATTTAATGCTAATAAATTTGTTTGTTCCGCAATATTTTGAATCGCTTCTAATATACTGCCAATTTGCTGTGATTTCTTATCTAATAATTTTATGACATTATCTGATTGAGAAACAGAGTGATGGATAGACTGCATTTGTGTTACAGTTTGTTCTACTAATTTTTCACCTTCATTGGCTTTTTGTTTAGTGTATATGGAGGAAGTCGATACTTCAGAAGCATTCTCAGCTACATATTGAATATTACGTGTTACCTCACCAATTAATTCAGCTCCAGACTCAACTTCATTATTTTGAACCTCTGCACTGTTCGAGATTTCTTCCATCTCTTTTGTAATTTGCTCTGTCGCAACACTTGCTTGCTCTACACTAGCAGTTAGTTCCTCAGAAGACGCCGCTACATGTCCTGCAGATGTGTTAATTCGAGAAATAATATTACGTAACGACTCTGCCATTGTATTGAAACTACCACCTAATTGACCAAGTTCATCTTTTGAACGAATATCTATTTTCTCGGTTAAATCTCCCTGACTAATTTTTTGAGCTGAAATAACTAATTGTCTTAATGGATTAATAATAGATCTAAGTATGAATAAAATTACAATTCCACCTAACAATAATGAAGCTCCTATTATAGTGAGCGTTTTATAAAAAATAGGATTGGTAGCTTCTTCAATTTCTTTTATAGGCATTACGCCTGCTATTTTCCAACCTGTTTTTTTGTTTGTCTTAAAGCTTATGTTTCGATCTTCGCCATTGAGGCTATAAGTAATTACTCCATCTTCTGTCTTGTACAATTCATCCGCTAAAGTTTTCTCTAATTTCTCTCCAGGCTTTAGTGATGGATGAACAACTATAGTTTTATCTTGACTAACTATAGATACAAATCCTTGCTTTCCAATTTTTATCATTTTGGATGTTTTTACGATATCTGTAATATTCAAATCTAAGCCAATGACACCACTTTTATCTGCATTTTGCTTTGCAATTGCAATTACCATATTTCCTGTAGCCTTTGATTTATATGGAGATGAAACAATAATCTCTCCATTTGCTTTTACTGCATCCTTATACCAACTACTTTCTAATGGATTAAACCCTTCTGGTATCTTGCCAACAGGTGCATGAATAAATTGATTGTTACTAGATACCGTATAAATCGTTTCTATCTCTGGATGTAACTGTATATATTGATCAAATTTAATCTGTACATTTTGCGATTGTTCAGGATTATAATCACCTTGTGTAAGTACTTTTGCAAAATGAGTGACATCTATATACTTATTTTCTAATTCATCATCTACAATCTTATCTAAAATACTTACGTTATCTTTTGCTGATTGTAGAATTGTTTCATTAAGATCTGTTTTTGCTTTATTGTAAGATGATACTCCTACGATAAGACTTGGTATAATTAATATTGCTATAAATGCCATAGACAACTTTGTTTTAAGCTTTATTTGTCCCAATCTTTCTTTTATATTTAACACTAGATACTTCTCCTTTTCACTTTTACTACTGATATAGTTTATTTGAATTTTTCTCCTTTATTTTTTCCACATTCATTTATGGTACCATTCGAAACGGAACTATAATTACATCCTATTATTGGAACTTTATAATTTAGAGATTTAAATTTCACAGGTAGAGTTTTATCTATCCTCCTTTTGAATATGTTATTTTTCTAGATTTAGCAATTATTAGACTACGAATTATTCCATATAAACTGGATGAAACATATACTTCATTTTGAAAATAATTATTGGATTCGTTTGGATAAAAATTTAGTTTAGCGCTATTCCAATCAGATGAAATCCTTCCCATAATAAATTCACTAAACATAACTAATTAAATCTTTTCTTTTAATACTTATATTTAACGGCCTTTTAACCATTCTAACTGTATTACTTCATTGATTTATCTATTTATTACAACCACTTTTGTATTATTGAATCACTAAACCATAAATTCTAAATAGGAGAATAAAATAAATTAGAGAATTACATTGTAACATGTATATATAAGTTTTTAATATTAAAATTTAAAACTTTACTATTTTTCATATGCAATATTACATGCGAAAAGCCTTAATTTTTTTGTTATACTATGCATGTGGATTTTTCATCCGAAAATCTACCCAGACGCATATTTATGTATATGCCACCCTAATTGATGAAAGTGAGAAGAATGTTTATCATTTTTCTCACTTTTTTATATTTTAAATGTTTGCTGGTTCAAAAATATTTAGACATTTTATATTTAAATCTTAATTATCCTCACATGGGAATAATATTATAAAAATAAACTTAAAAAGGGAATTGAAACTCCAAATTTAACCTTTTGAATCATTTATTTTCTAAAAAACAATTCCACATCTTTATCAACTCATTTTAGAATATTTAAACAATAATTTTATATACATTCCCTGCATAAATTATTCATTTTCTTTTATATAACACCTACTTTTTTACTTCTGATAAATTATTAAACATTGGATTATTATACACACCCCCAAAAACATGAGGTATTTTGTAGAATTTTGTCTATCAATATGTATGTACACCCTTTTGTAGTGGATATAGACTGTGAGGTGTAAGGAGATACCTTACAAAATAATAAAAAGGAGATTATAGAATGAGTAGATTAACAAAATTCTCAAAGTTAGTATTTGCAACTTTAATCGTGGGAAGTAGTTTAAGCACCTTTGTTTCGTCACACAGTGTACAAGCTGATACCTTAGATCCTAATTACCAAGATTCTGTAAAATTCATACCACCTTCTAGTACTAGGCCAACATTGGAACAAAAAAACACTATTGTTCCAGAAGCAAAAGTTGTTAAAAACCATTATGTAAAGTACTCTAAAGCACATTTCCAAACTAAAGAAAGTATACCAAAAGAGATTTATTATTCTTCAGATGGCTTTAAGGGCTATATACAGGCAAGTACCGTTTGGGATATGGGAGATCATTTCGCAACACTATATTCCGGAACCGTTATTCGATGTTAGACTTTTAATCCATTCTTTCCTAATGCTTAAAATGATCAATAGCTCACCGCCAATACTGTAATATCTATTGTTCATAAAATAAACCACAAAATCTTTCGATTTCATGGTTTATCAAATATAAAGATAATGCTAAACGAATACTCTAACATTACCTTCCCCAAAGTTAATTATAGAGTATTTTCAAAAAAAAGACACTCTTGTAGTGTCTTTTTTATAGTATTTTAAAAAGAATTCCACCTACTAACACCTTTTTGTTGCGCCTATTCGTTTATTTCAATATGATACTTTTCCATCTCGTATATGCAATAGACAATGATAGCTAAACTCCAACTGACACTATAATAATTATGTGTGTAGAAGTCATATCCTGCTTTAATACCTTTCTCTATTACAACTAATGTAAATCCTAAAGCCACCCATCTGTTAATTTTCATCTTTATAAACGTTAAAGAGATAATTATTAAAAATAAAATATTTGTAAGATGATTTATCATTAGCTCATATTTTTGAATGTATACTGCCATTATACAAGCAACGATATTAGTCGCAATGCCAAAGGCAATCACCGCTCCCCAAACCCTGTCCGAAAGTCCCACTCCTGAGTCAGTCCCTTCCTAAACAAATATCCCTTTCTTTAATTCGTTCCTACACCCTATTCAAGATATGCTAAATTATCCTTGTCTGATGAATATCTATTTATCTTTTCATATAGAGCAAACAAATTTTCTACTCATAATTTTTTCTTTATTAGACAAACTATGTCTAAGCCGTTTGAACTAGCGGCTTCACTCTTCTGGTAATGGGATAGCACAATTTATTGAATTGACTAACTCATTCAACCCACTGGCACCGGCAGGCAACAAAATAGTTGTCTGCCATTTTTATGTATACTTTTTCTAATTTCATTACAAACCAAGTGTGTGCTGTACTGATTTTAAAAGGACAAAATTTTATTTTTTAAAATGTAAAAAAGATAAGGTCCTGTCTACTTTTGGTATAGGACTTTTTCTTTTCACACATACTATTTTTGAACCTGTTTACCAATACGTGTCCTAATGGTGTCTT
Source organism: Bacillus sp. L_1B0_5 (assembly GCF_000836715.1). Lineage (NCBI taxonomy): Bacteria > Bacillati > Bacillota > Bacilli > Caryophanales > Bacillaceae > Bacillus > Bacillus sp. L_1B0_5. The sequence goes on from NZ_JXIS01000098.1 coordinate 6,461, forward strand.
GAATTCCTCCTAAAAAGGGCTGCAGATACGACTGCATGCCCTTTTATTTACTTTGCTTCTCTATATTGAATAAAATAATTAAAAACTAAATATGTAATATTACATATTTTTTCTGTTCAGATTATGTTAGGATTTACTTCGTAGTCGTATTATGGTTTCGTATCTAATTCAGCAATATGTGAACTGTTTACCTAAAGAAAAGACACCCAAAAGGTGTCTTTTCTTCTTTTAATCAAAAAAACATTTTTTCTTTTCAGTAAGATCCAATTATCCCTCTAACCTAAACCTCATAATTAAAGGCAATTTAATCATGGTACTCAAGAGTTTTCATCCATTTCAATATACCTATAGTTTAATTTAAAATCACATTTCCAGCACTATATTTGCTTTCCTACAGATTTTCTGTCTTGTTCTTCATTTTGTCAAAATCCTCATATAACTATACCAAAAATACATGCTATTATGGTTTTAAGAAACTATGCGTTCCCTTAACCCTGTATCCGGCCCTGTATTTTTACAGGGCCTTTGTTTATGCAATTTATTTATATTTTGCTTATAACAACTAATCATATCCGCTTTCATTTTAAATTATTTAAATGTCTATTGTATTTCCAATGGATTTTTTTATTTGTTGTAATATAACAAACTCCAACTTAGTCTTATCTAACCAACTTGGAATTATTATTGGGTAACTAAATAAATAAATAAATAAATATTGCTCTAAACAAACTTTAACACTATATACATAGTGTTAAAGTTGTTAATTGAATATTAGTAATAGTAAGTATAAATATTATCAATTTACTATATCTTACATTTATGTAAAAATAGATTTATGTTAAGCTTTTTCTAAATCTTTCCCCTAATAAAGATTTGAAAGTAGCATTTCATGATTCTCCTTACTGTTAATATGCCAGGAAAAAGAACCCGATAGGGTTCTTTTTCTGTTCATTACAACCTATTTCTACGTAATACTACTATCTTACGTATCGCTATGCATATCTTGGGCAATTCCTTTCACCTCAAATCGATAATCTATATTATGTAAAAAAGTTTTTCTATTAATACAGCTTGATTCATTTAATCGTTATATATAAAATTATATTTATATTCATCTAGCCAATCTACATTCAAATAGATTCTCATTTTACCATGACATAATTTCATTAAATATATAGGAGTTTAATATGACTGAAACTACATACAATTTATACGAATACAAAGATTACTGGAATAATTTTGAGATCCGTGAATACTTAGAGTTTGTAGATCTATTTAAAGCAAGATTAAAGTTCTACTGTGATTGTGGATTTTACATTGGTATAGATACAAATTTAATTATGGATTTCCCCGTTATTTTAGATTTAATAAGATCAAAAGATAAGTTATTAATTAGCCGCAAAGTATATGATGAGTTAGATGGTTTGAAAAAATCTAGCAATAAAGCAGGTAAACAAGCTCGTTACGCACTACATAAATTAGAAGAATATCAAATTTCAAACGGACCTATTTCTTTTCTAAAAACAGATAAAACCTTTACTGAATCATTAAATCTGCAACCTGAATCACCTGACGACCTAATTATTGCCAGCTATATAAAAGAAAAAAATCAAAATGATAAAAAAGTTTTATTTTTATCAAATGATCGTGGAGCTCGTATACTTTCACGAAGTGTAAATTTAGATAACTTTGAACTCTCAGAGGATCTTATTATACCTTGTGATGAGGAAGGATTAGTACTTATTGAATACGAACATTTTCTTGAATTTTTTGAGCAAGATAAATTGGGAGGAAATTATTCTTCTATTGAAAACAATCCTTACTACTATCAACAATTTAAAAATTTTTATTTATATCATAGAGAATACCGTAGATTCACAGATGAAAATGGTAAACTAAATCCTTTAGATCTTTTGAATTCCACTCTCTCACCATTTCATATAGAAAGAAAAAAAAATGCTGAAACATTTGGCTATCAATTTATAAAAAACTATGGAGAAAACGAACAACGTTCATATGATACTGCTTTTAATACTATCTATACCCCTAAGCTGCCATTTAAAACAGAATATAAATATGATCATAGTTTTTTAAAGGGAATTGGCTGGTTAGAAAGAGCAAAAAAGTTTTTACATAAACAAGGAGGGTTATCCTTTATACCTACAATAATGACTTTTAAACATACCTTTATTCAAGCCATACAAGAACATCATGAAAAGGGTGGGTATTTTTTTATAGATGAAACTATATACAAGAGGTTTCCAATTATACTTAAGTTAATTCCAGACATTTCAAATTTGTTAATAGATGAGTCTACATATCATTCATTACAAAAAGATCCAATTTATATGACTTTAAAATATTGTGTTGAAAAAGAAATTATTACGTTTCCATTTTCTCTAGAATCTGCAAACATAAATAACGAATTCGGAAAAGATACAAAAAAACAAATTACAGGGGAATTAATTTTATCTACCCTTAGTTACCACGATAGGCAGAAAGATATTCTTGTACTTTCAAATAATGTAGAATTAAGAAATATGGCACGTTCTTTTCAATTCCAAGTATATGAACCTCCTTCAGAAAAAATCTTTTGTAAACCAATGCAGCTCTTATTTCAAGCTACAAAAGAACAATTAATGCGCTTATATTACACAGATTTATAATTTAAACTTGATTCTCATAAGAAAGCCCCACCTTTCTATAATTGAAAGGTGGGGCTAAAAGTTGATTTAAATTTCTTGTACTATGTTGTTTTACTTATTATACTTTCATTAAAATATGGCATATCTACATCTAGCGAGACAGGTATATTCCCATGGATATATTCTACATTTTTTGCCTTTGATTCACTTGTAATTTCTTGATACTCCTGCTCTCTACCAATTGGTTTATTGAGTCTTGGACACCAATATACAGGTCTCTCAATTGGTCTCTTACTTTCCTCTAATTTTTTTGCTTCTTCTAGCATTTTCTTTCTACTTTTTCTTACTACGAAAGCTACATAAACAAACACGCATAGTATTATTTTCGTAAGCATCCTAATTCCTCCTTTAAATTCAGATAATCCCTCATCTATTTAAACATAATTTCCTAATATTAAATATAAACGATTATAAAAGTTATATATGTAGGCTTGTTCTATTTCCCCCTACATATATAACAATTTTTTAAGAACTAATTTTAAAAATACGGCCCTAGTATCCTAACTAAAAACGATTTTATCATTTTCTGACAGAATACTACTTCCTCAAGTGTGTGAAGGGCGCTAGCCCAAGGGTATGTGGGGGATAAATTTCGGTAATAAAAAGCTTGCAAAAGCGATTAGTGACATGTCTTAGTCACAATTTCGAAAAATGTTGGAATATAAAGCTAAGTGGTATAGCAAACAAGTGGTTGTGGTAGCTAAAACATTTACTTCTAGTCAATTCTGTTCCAATTGTGACTAAAAAAACAAAAATGTTAAAAATCTAACCATTCGAGAGTGGAATTGTCCTTCTTGTAGCACACATCACGATAGAGATCAAAACGTAGCGCTCAATCTTACAAATGAAGCGATTCGTCTTTTTAGCTTAGAAACTACGGGGATCACTTGCTTAATTAGAAAACGTTAGGTTTTTGTACTTAGGAATTTCCCAATTCAAACAATCCGTAAGGATATTAGTTGGTGAGTAGTTCAATAAATACTTCTATACTATATTGCTTAATATTATCATTTTCAAGCGTATTGTATTAATTCCTATAGCGATTCTACTGTAGGAATATCACCTGGCGCCCAATATAAATTATTTAAATCTTTAACACGAACCCATTTTAACTCTGTATGCTCAAGAGCTTTAGGTATACCTTCAAGGATTTGCGCTTTATATGTAGTAAGATGAACAATGATAGTTTCATACTCGTATTCAATTTCCTCTACTTTCTCATCTACAGTAATACTACATCCCAGCTCCTCTTTAATCTCACGAACCAGTGCTACTTGCGGCTCTTCTCCGTTCTTTATCTTACCACCTGGAAATTCCCAGTAATTCGGTAAGGTCATTGTAGGAGAACGTAATGCACATAAGACTTCATTGTTTTCATTAAAAATCACCGCACCAACAACTGATATCCTTCTCTTCATAATTACTTATTCACTTCCTTATACAATTTAGTTAATACTCAATATCTTATTTAGATTAGGATTTTTGAGAAATAACTTTAGTGATACATTAATTCTTCTACTAGTAGATACTTGAAACAAACCATTTTAAAAGTTGAAACAGCTGGAACATCTCTTCATATTAGCGTACCATCCTTTAGAAAAGAATAAATGCGATTATTAGATACTATACACAATGCTTTAGCAAAGAACATAGACTAAATGGTTTTTAAGAATCACAATCAATGTTTTATATAAAAAATAGAACCTTATAATTGAATTATAAGGTTCTAAACCATATTTAAATTTAACTACTAAGTTTAACTCCATGTGAACGACTCCCCACATAGCAAAGGTTGATGTCAGAACTTCTCAGTTCCACGACGAAAGTAACCTTTCGTCTCCCTGAGTGTTAATGCTGATTGTTCCACTCCTAAATGTACAACGCTTTGACGCTCTTTTGGTACGGTTGGTATTTTAGGAAACTTTTACGTATTACTAACCTACAGCCCTAAAATTTCTACAATCTGACGAGCTTTAGTATTATCAATATAATAATGCATCTCTAACCCCTTTCTTTCTGCACGGAGTACGATTCCTCTTAACTTTCCTAAATGTTGTGAAACGGTGGATTGTGGAAGTTTTAATACTTCTGTTAACTGTGTTACATTGCACATTTTATGATTCATTAATTCACTTATGATTTTTAATCGAACCGGATGTGCCATTACCCTTATTACATCTACATCTTCTTCGCGAATTTTAGCTAGATCATTATTAGATATTACTGTTAACATTTCACATTCTCCTTTATTATTAATTTCTATTTTCCTATTATCCTTATAAGTAATACTTATAGATAATTACAATTTGTCCTGTTGAGAAAATATATTCTTCCTCAATACAAAAAAGACACCTATTCCGAAAACAGTTTTTACTGTTCCAATGAATTGGTGTCTTATAATTTTTTGATCAAACTATATTTATTCATATTATAATCTATACATGACTTTGAATGATGCTTTCTAAGAAAAAATAATACTTCCACTCCTCGTTTCAAGATAACTTTAATCGAGATATTTTCTTTCTCATATTGCTAAACCTATAAGAACCCTCTACTCATCTCACCTTTTAAATCATATATTATTTATTTCTCAATACAAAAATATGGAATAAAAATCCCAATAATGGTAATCTAAAGGTATCTTCAGTTGTTAACTGTCATCCCTTTTTAAAAGCCCTGTCTTTAAAAACAGGGCTTTTAAATTTACTCAATTAAAAATATCCTCGAACTAAACTGTCTATTAATTATAAACCTAAAACTTCAATAAGCTGACACTATAGTAGAGATAGGCTTTCACCACCCAAGTGTTCGTTAAAAGTGTATTTAACGAACAGTTTGATGGATTTCATAGAATTGAGTATAGTAGAGGTATTGTACAAAGACAAGAAACTCTAAACTTTCATTTTGGGAACTTAGTTGGGACAAGAAACTCTAAACTAAAGTTTTTTTAGATTTAAATAATATCCACTTAAACCTAATGTTAAACCAAATAATTAAATTCGAAAGGATATAATTTAGTTAAAGAAAAATCCCTAAAAATAAGAGTTTTTAGGGATTAGATGTATTATACATATAAACGGTTTAACACCCGTTTCATTTCTGGTTTAATATTAATGCTTGAACGAATCTCTTTTGCATTGAGTTCAGCCATTACTAGGTTAAAAGCATGGCCTAATTTTAAAAACAATCTTGTTGCAATCGTATTCATTTTTACGATTACGTCAATCTTTCCAATCTATACTCTTCCTTTAGTTCAATTAATTTTCTATTGTAATGAAAGATTGTAACCTTGTCTTAAGGATAACAGGTTAGCTTTTTGTCTATATCCATTACAAGACTCTTCATATAATTGAACCGACCGCTGGGAAAATAAAAGCTGATGCTTTCGTTTTTCTCTAAAGGGATTTTAGTAAGGTACATAGGTATATCTCCATTTGGATAAAGGAATTTAAACTCTTTCGGATGATGTATAACTTCTAACCAGCTAATATAACGTTCAATTAAGAGATATGATGTAATTCTGTTAACAACATAGTTTATAGCACTAAGATTATATTTTAATAAATTAAATCCCCAGTCTCCATTACTAGCAGGTTCTTGCTGGAAAGAGTTTAATATTTCTTTTAAATGAATCATAAAAGGGCCTTTTGGAAAAATACTAAATTGATTATTAGAAAATCTAAAATCATACAAGCTTGGAACTTGAGCTTGGTTTAAAACTCTTGGATATATTCTCCTCCCTTCACATTCAGATTTCCATAATATAAATGCATAAGCATGTAGGCAGATAGGGTCATCTTGATATGTATCATCAAAATTTCTTACACACTTTTTATGTATGTTAATTATTTTATTTTGGATATATCTGCTGATTGATTTATATATAACTCTAGTTTGTTTGTAAATTTCAAAGAAGATGCTTTCAGTATGACATTTTTCTTTTAATTTTAAGTTACGTGTACGGTAAGGAAAAATTTGATTATAACTTTCGCTTAAACGATGATAATTATCTTTGATTTGAAAAATATTTTCATTAGAGTAGATATTCATTACTGGAGAATTATCTATTTTGTTTTCTGTAAAAGCACTGATTAGTAGTTGAGGAATCTCTTTTAAATGCTGAGTCGTATTTTTCTTATCAAATTTAGAATTGTTTTTGTAGTTATAAAAAGGGTAACTTAAATGATACATATTAATTATATGTTTAGGTAATGCTTGCCATGTATTAACCAAATTACTTTGAACGATTAATTCTTTTTTCCATGAAGAAAAAATGCCCCTTATATTCTTTGAACTTAAAAAAATGTGACCGCAAATACAATTGTATGCATCTATATTTTCTTTGTTTATGGAGTATTCTGGCATTGGTCGTTTACATTTTGGGCATGTACTTATTAAATTTTGAAGGGGATGAAATAAACAATGATCAAAAAACTTAATTTGATGAAATATACTATGGTAACCCGTACTTAGACAGGTTGGACAATAATTTAAATGCCAATGAAAATTGTAATTGATATTACTCTTATTGATAGCAAACGGATAAAGTGATTTGTTTAATAAATAATCATGATATTGTTTTAGATTAATCCCTAGAATTTTTCTACTTAATTTGCAATCAACACCGTGGAAATAAATTAAATCCCGGTGATGCCTACCAGCGTTTGAAATCTCTTTGAAGTTCCTAACTTTTTCATTTCCTATTAACTTTAATACGATATTACCGTTAATAGCATTAGCATATTTGAATTTTTCTATTATCCCCCATGGAGACTCGTATTTTTGAATCCACTCAGTAGACCATGCGAATTGAAAGTTCATATCTTATCCTCCATATTAAATTAACGCTACAGTGTGTCTTAATATGTTGTCTGATATAGTTCAGATTGAATATAACCAGAATTCTTAATAGACTCTTCCCAATGAGTTTTTTCTATTGTTGCTAAATCAAGACTATCACTCCCAAAATTTTTCAATGCATATTCTACCGTTAAAGTTATATACTGCATTGGAATTTCTACTTTTTGAGATAATCCATGTTCCCTTCTTAAATCAACAAAGACTTGAAACAATTCTTCTGCAGAATTTTGTAATCTAAGACCTCTTATGAAAGAATCGGCAAAAAAGTATTTAGTAAAGGACCAATTACTATTAATAGGATATTCACAATATTCATCGTACCCTGTTAAACAAATTTTTAAATCTCTAGGAGTTTTTATTCCTTTAAATTGATATTCTTGACTCATAAAACGACCAACTATTTGAAATTTATCTCCACTTATAAATGCTGATCTTTGATGAACTAATTCTTTTTGACCTACTAAAATTGTTGTTAAAGTTATGCCATATTGTTCTAATTCATTGAACAAATCCATTAACCAGTCGTAATGTATTTCAACTAACCTTTGAGCATCATCAATGAAAAAAACAACTTTATTTGTACCCGAAAAATCAGATCGTTCTACAAGAAATTTCAAAAGTCTATTTCTCTTTACATTTGCTTTACCTTGTATAGCAATTAAATGACCAACGGCGAGTAATAAATCTTCAAAAAAGAAATTTTCATTAGGCCGTTTATACGTACGACAACGCACATGATAAACCGGCATATTGTTTCCAAAGTCCTGTGGCAAACAATTCATCAAGTAGGTAATAGCCCTTGTTTTACCTAATCTTGGGCGACCATATATAATAGCACCAGGTATTCGGTTTCCTATCCATTGAAGTACTGTTTGATACATTCTATCTATCTCATTTGTTGAAATTAAATATTTACCTGTTTCAACTGGATGTGTACCTTTAGGAATATAGGGACGTATGCTATTACTAGTAAGTTGCTCTAACTCTAATTCTTCCGTCATGTTGAGGCCTCCAAATTAAAGAATGATAGTATTTTTTAAAATTCTTTGATCTACTTGTTGGTTGTCATTAGCCTTTTTCTTCGGTTGTTCCATTTGGTTTTGTTGTAAATTCCCGCTATTTTTAATAGTATTTTCTTCAATGTGGGTCTCTCTAGGGTATCGGCTTTCTCTATTTTTTTTACTTTGATTGAGGCTGGCTAGTTTATTTCTACTAGATTTATTTTTTATGGATTCTTTTTCGAGGTAATTTTGATAAACATTAATGGGATCTTCATATTGATTGAAATGTATCATTTTATTATTTTTAAGTTTATTTATAGCCTTCCTAGTTCTTAGATTATGCGGATTTACACCCCATTTCCCAATAGCAGTTAAATTCCCTAATTCGCTGCCATCTGTTAAAAATGCTTTTATAACCCTTAAATCATCTGTATTGATAAGTAATTCAAGTGATTTATTAATTAGTTGGGGTGAACGAAGTAATACTTCATTGGAATATTTTACACCTTCGTAATAAACATAAGGTCTTCTTCCTTCTTTGTTATGACCTTTAACTTTCCTTGTTACCTTTAAAGAAAAAAAGTTCATTTCATTTCTCCTTTCTTGAGATAATTGAGTTATTGTCATGCCTCGGTTTATTCTTTGTTGAAAAACTTCTAACGGACTTAGATTATTATTTCCTTCATGGGGTGTTCCGTTATATTCAGCAATTAATACATCTGTTAATTCTTCTAGATGCTCCGCTGATATACGGTATTTAACAGCATTTTCTTCTGGTTTCTTCCTCTTAGTATCTTTTGGATGACTTCCAGTGGTCGAAGGTAGTCGATGAAAACCGTTCTGTTCCAAAGTGCGGAAAAAACGTTCAATTATTGGTCTACGAATAGGTACTGCAACAGGTCCAGTGTTAATAGAACAACCTATTAAATTTACAAGTTTATTTTGAACAATTTTTGCTAGATTTGCTTTTGCATTGTCATAACAAAATTCATCCCATATACCATAGCTTGCTTCTGGGATAGCATTAGATATGAAGTTTGCTGATGAAGAGTATTTTAATCCATTAATAGTTAATTTTCTTTGTTTCCAAGGTATGATTGCATTGCGAATACACATTAGAACATCATCCGAGGAATATTCTTTATTTAGACAAAGATGGTATCCCAATACAGCTCTCGTGGCGACATCTATAACAGAAAGAATCCAAATACGATTCATTACTTCTACTATCTCATCCCCTTCCGGTGTTTTAAAAATTATAGCAATAGATGTATCAATTCTATGACCATCAAATTCAACACGTTCAAGGGGTCTTATGATCATAGGGTTGTTTTTATTGCCCTTTCCTGTATTTTTTGCAATCATAAATGCTTGATCACCATTTCGTTTTGCAACATCAACAAAATGTGATTTAGATAAAGATCTAACAAAGCGTTCGATTGATTTCTTTGCTAAAGTTTTTGTGTTAAATGGATACTCAGTTATTTTTATTCCCAAATGCCGACACTCATCTATAAACTTTTTATGAAGATTTTTGATGTTAATAATAGGTTCAGTAACTTGAAGCTCCTTTGTTTTCTTGCTGAAATACGAATTAATAATTAATTCTTTTAGAGTTGGATAAGTATCAAGTAGTAAGTTGAATGCACCTGAAAAATTTTTAGAGTCTGCTTTAGTCATTGGAAAATCATTCCGATTGTAATCTTTTAGTCTTTTGTAGGGAACTAGTCCTCTATAGCCCATTATTTGCTCAAATTCGTCCTTTTCTAAACATCTTCTAATAAGCCTATATATTTCACTTCTATGTATCCCTACTTGCTGTTCTATCTCATATATTTTTGTATTTGTTGTCATAAACAAATCAATTGCTTTCTTTCTAATTAAAAATTTATTCAATTCCTCTTCGGTGAGATTTTCAATTAATACTTGGGGCCAATTTGCCATAACTAAATCACTATCTTCAATTTTTAAACCTTCTAAGACCCGTTTAGACATTAACCCATACCTCCGTATTTGTTCCAAAATACTCTTTAGATATGTTTGAGCATATTTCACCTGTTAAAATCATTTGTCCAATGGATATTAATAATCTATTTGAGGGGATTTGAGTTGCTGTAATTATTGAATTAAGTGTGGTTTTTTGTGTTTTATTATGTTTTAGCATCTTCATAACTTGATATCTATCTGTTTCGATTTGTTGTGTTTGTTGTTTATTTCCCTTAACAAGCACCTTTAAATTAGAGAGTAAAATTCGATTTACACATATATCTCCTTCTGTTCTTACACGATGCTGGAACCCATTTTCTGCACACCAATATTTTTGTGTGAAAATCTGATTTATTACTCTTTGTTTGATTAAATCTGTGGAATATTTAATTTCTATAAATTCTTCATTTCCATCTTCATATTTTACCCACATATCGACAATAGAGGTCACTGATTTTCCATTTATACATGCAGTCATAACTAGAGGTTGTTCACAAAAATTTATAACTTTAGGGTTAGATTCTACCATTAACCAATGTTCGTATTCTAAATCACTAAATAAAAAAACTTCTCTTTTTAATTTAAAGCTATACGTTACCCATCTGTTATTCCCGTACTTTTTACTAAAATTAGTAACTAGTGGTTTATACATTAACTGCCCCCTTCTTTTGTTAATTCATCTACAAGTATATTTTTGGGAATTTTATACTTTCATGTCTATAGTTTAAAAATTTTAGACATACTTGTCCACTGCAAAAAACAAAAAAGAATCCTTTTAAATTAAGGACTCTTTTTTGTAGATTTTTAAGTTTTCTTTATATGAATTTTGCAAAGTTTTATCGTATTGAATTCGCTGGATGCTTAAGTGCACTTTGACCTTGGATATCTGCGGATTATTCCATACCACTTTTCACTTTCTTTAATAGATCAAGGGCTTCTTTTGAATACTTATTAAATCTGGTCTTCTTACCAACTTGAATAGTAACATGATATTTAATGAAAAAGATGATGTAGTCTTTCTTCAATTTCTAGCAAATGAATATGGTGAAATATTGAAAGATATATCACTAAAAGGATATAGTTTTTTCCAGCGTGATAAAGAAAGAGACATAGCCATCATAAGCCTTATTTTAGGTGCCGAATTCGAGTTTCTAAGGTAGCTAGGCTATTCTTATTATCTTTAGTATAAATTTTCGTCAAAGAATCGTTAAAGTGACTCGTAAAGATAATAAAAGATCTTCCATATTAGCCACCCACTCATGCTTAGATGATGTTCAAGAATATATTAAGGTTCGTCCTAGTAAATATAACTACGCTCAAGGTGGAGACTTACTCTCCGTATGTTACAATATCCTCTTCATTCTTAATTAACTAGGGCTTTCATCCGTTTAGAAAACCATCGTAATAAAAAATACGATGGTTTCTTTTATTTTCATTTCGCTTTATCGTAAGATAATTTTACGTTTATTTAAGAAGCATGAATGATTTCCATTTCTTTCTTCGTATGAGAATCTCAACGTCGGATTTGGCCAAAGACATTTTACATGTCTATTGGTTTATTCAATCAAATTATTTTAGTATTTGATTGTACAATGGCTTGTATTGATAAAAAACCATTAGGTCTCCAAACGTTTATACTAACCTTCTCATAAAGGCATAGACATCACGGCAACTTCAAGAAAACCGACAATAATAGCCACTACTAAAATACTATCTTATTTAAATTGGTTTCCTCTAAAATATTGCATTTATGATTATTCTCGCACCTTTTACTAGAGTGTAACCTCATTCAGAAATCTTCACAACAGAACCAAATTTTACTTAAAAATAATCCTCATTAATTCGTTTCACTCACTTTAGAAATTAAGTTTCCTGAAGCTAGATAGTGCTCCGAAATTGCATTTCCTGAATTTTGAATTTTCCATTCAGATCTATTAGATACTTGAACTTTATCACCTTTGGCAAATGTATGTGCTTTATCAGTTATTACAACAACCGCTTCACTTTTTCCATCATTCGTGGTGTATTCAACACTAACATGTCCTAAAGTTGCAGCTACTACTGTTCCAACTACAAAGTCCTGTTTTTGTTTTTCGCCCACTTTAGAAATTGAGCTTTCTGGAGCTAGATAGTGTTCTGAAATTGGATTTCCTTGATTTTGAATTTTCCATTCAGATCTATTAGATACTTGAACTTTATCACCTTTGGCAAATGTATGTGCTTTATCAGTTATTACAACAACCGCTTCACTTTTTCCATCATTCGTGGTGTATTCAACACTAACATGTCCTAAAGTTGCATCTAGTACTGTTCCCACTACAAAGTCCTGTTTTTGTTTTTCGCTCACTTTAGAAATTGAGCTCTCTGGAGCTAGATAGTGTTCTGATTGTGGATTTCCTATATCTTGAATTCTCCATTCGGATGTATTAGATACCTGGACTGTATCACCTTTGGCAAATGTATGTGCTTTATCAGTTATTACAACAACCGCTTCACTTTTTCCATCATTCGTGGTGTATTCAACATCAACATGACCCTCAGCTGCATCTAGTACTGTTCCCACTACAAATGGCTGCTTTGGGTTAAACTTTATTTGTAATTTTTTTGCATATTTATCCGTTTTAGCAACTAATTGAGCAGCTTCTGCTCGTGTTATGAGTCTATTTGGTTGCCAGCCGTTATCAGTACCAACAGAAATTTTTAAGTTAATTAAAATTTTGGCGACTCTTTCACCCCAATGTCCTTTTAAATCCTCAAATTCACTTTGGCCATTATCATTTGGTGTACTTTGTAGCTTATAAGCATTTACTAGCATTGTTGCCATGGCAGCGCGCGTTACTTTTCCAGATGGATTGAAGATTCCTTTCCCTTCTCCTGTAACAATGCCAGCCTTTTCAGCAGCAGCAATATAAGGAGTTGCCCAATGGTTTTGTGAATCTGTAAAGGATGGTTTTGCACCAGAGTCAATTTGTATACCTAAAACTTTTGTCATAATTGTTGCAGCGGAAGCTCTATCCAATGAATCATTTGAACCAAAAGTTCCATCTGGATAACCATTTAATACATGTTTATCCACTAAATAATTTACGGATTTGTCAGCCCATGCAGGAACATCTGGGAATTTATTACTGTCTGCAAAACTATAAGATGAATTCGCTAATAAGATAGCTGTAGAAAGACTTGTTACAAGGATAGTACGTTTCATAAAAGTTTACACCTCTAATATTATATTTAGTTTGATTTACTGTGGAGATTTTACGAATAAATTAACAATATATATTCCTATATTTTTATATAAAATTCTACGATCCGCATATGCATAGATACAAAATTTTACTAATTATATGCTTATAACAACACTTAAAAAAATAGCACATTAACGTTAGAAATCTAATTAAAAAGTAATCGGAAATATATATGTAATAAATTAAAATTCCGTTTTCAAAAGTAACAATTTTTGTATAAATATCAATATACCATTTGACTTTTTAATTAATTACAACCTGGAATATGTTAAAGATAAAAAATACCAACATACTCTTGATTTATTAAAAAAATAAAGAAAGTTTCAGCTTCCCTTCTCTTTTATTAAATTAATCCCAAATCCAAATACTAGCATTGGTTTGAGCGCTAACACTATCAACGTGAGATTTTACTTTTTCAATCCCACCAAAAGCTTCAGGTGGATTGGTTTTCTCCCAATCACCCGTTTCTACTTTTACAAGATCATTTAATTTAAATGAACTATTTTTTTCTGGTTCCAACATAACTATTACACTGATTACATTCCCCTTTTTTGTAGGGAAATCAACTTTCACACTAAAATTCCCCCATGGATCTTTTGGATATAAATTACTTACATGTCCAACAACAAAATCCTCATAATCTCCAGGAGCTAAATCTAAATGCTCAATAGAAGTTGCTGTTGCAAAAGTTTTGAATGCATTTTGTAATGTTGGTCCGTTATGAATAACTTTTACATATTCTCCAACTTTTACAGTAGATTTAAAATCATATTTTACATGTATTTTTTCATCTAATTTTTTGTTTTCCATAACAAAGTAATTATGGCCTACTTCAATTACCTGTCCTTCAACTGTATTATTAATTTCTTGAACAGCAGCACTTGCTGTTGAAATCCCTACACCTGTTAAATTTGTTGCCGTTAAAGCTCCAATTCCTAGTAAACTTCCTAAAATGAGTTTCTTCATTACCCTATTTCCTCCATTAGTTTGTTTATTTAACTAGTTACAATAGCTAACGAAAAGATGTAACCATCTTAGTTACATTTAATTCTGAAAATCAACAACCATTCCAAAAAATAAGGTTGAATTTTTGTATGGTTGTTTTTTTGTAGCGATGATAATAAATATAAAGATTTAATCATCAATTCTGTAATTTTTCAAAATGTAGTAACTATCACTATGATTTTATGACAATTAAACATAGAAGGTTATCGTTAGCGCTTTTGCTTTGTAAATAGTTGATTTTAATGCCATAATTAACACTTCCAGTTTAACTTACTCATAACCACACCTCCTATTCTTATATGACTTGATTATATAATTCTATTTATAATGAGAATAGGTCAAATGACCCAAACTGAAAAGGATGAAGGTGCGAACTTAAAAGATATTGTGAATAATCCTCCAGCCCATATAAAAACTTGGATATCTTTTACCAAGGTAAAATAAAAAATTAAAGACTCTATGAATTACTACACTCAACATAAATATCAGTGAAATAAAAAAAGATGCCCCCTGTTGAATACAGAAATCATCTTCTTGATGCTACCTTATTTCTAATCGTACAGATTAAATCATATATATGGTTTTATATTCACTCAGCTCTTCTTTCTTCTTCATAAGAAATAACTTCCACATTTAAAGCATAATAGAGGAACAGAGTAAATTGACAATTAGTCACCCATACAAGTGCTATTTCAATCGTCCTCATGTTATCTTATTTCCATGATGGATATGGAAGAATAATTTCCACGTTTTAAATAAAATCCCGATTTTCCTACATATTGAATAACAGTCATGTACTTTCTCTATCGGGACAATATCTGTAAGAGTATTTGTCATAGATACATTGATATCGCTAAATCGTTATTACGAGCAGCATACTTCATTCTTTTCTTTTTTCACTTTCAGTTTGATCTTGTAATCGTTTTTCTTGTTGTTCTTTTATTAGTTGATGAACACTCGTATGAGTTGGGCCTTTATCAGCCATTCCTACCTTAGCATCGAGTATTTCATATGCTTGTCCAGGTTGAAGTGGAGTTCATTAAAACCTCCATATCTATCTGTATATATTCTATACCTTTCTTGATTCTTTCAACTTGAAAATAATCGGGGTTGAAATTTTGTTGATAAATAAATAATATCGATTTTATACGAGAGATATAGTAAGCCTTTTTGCCTTGTATATGTTGAAGATCTTACAAATGAAAATACCCTAAATATCGGATATATAAATCAGTCGCTGTTACAGTTGGGATACACAGAGAACTGTAAGTTCGACTAGATCTGGATGAATCTAAAGGAACGTTCCACTTAATAAATCATACTTAAGTGGAACGTTTATCCTCGCTGGTTGAGTCAAAAATACGAATACGTTTAAAAACAGAAGTATATGGAGAAGAAATCGGTATAGATGAGACAATTATTAATTAATTAGTTCAGCTAATATGTGTTGGCACACTTTATTAAATCGTTAATTTAGTCCCTCAAGACTGATAAGCACTTCTTTTCAATTTACCTCATATATACAAGGTCTTTACTTATTCTACATGGTGCTAAAAAACTTGATAAATTCATCTTTGTTTACAGGTTTACTGTAGTAATAGCCCTGAATTAGATAACATGCATTACGTTGTAACACTGTTAATTGTTCCTTCGTTTCTACCCCTTCTGCTATCACTTTCATGTTTAAAGTATATGCAAGTGAAATAATGGTTTGTATAATTTCATCTCCATCAGTAGAAGTTCCAACCCTATTAACAAATTCTCTTGGGATTTTCAAAGTATCAATTGGATACAGAGGCAGATACGCTAATGAAGAATAACCTGTACCAAAATCGTCAATTGATAAATGTACACCATATGATTTTAATGCTTTTAACTTCGATAAGGTTTCTTTTTCATCTACCATTGCTATTCGCTCTGTTAATTCCAAATCAATAGAACTAGCAGGTACCCCTACTTCTTCTATGGTTGATATGATAGTTTGAACAAAACCTTTCTGTTCAAACTCTATAGCTGATAAGTTTATCCCCATCTTTAGATTTACATAGCCTGCTGAATGCCATTCTTTCAGTTGTCGACACGCTTCCTGTAACGTCCATTTCCCAATTGAAATAATCTGGGATGTTTCTTCCGCGATAGGTATAAACTCAAAAGGTGAAATTAGCCCTAGCTCGGGATGTTGCCAACGTATTAAAGCCTCTGCACCAATAACCTTTTCTGCTTTACTATCAACTTGTGGTTGATACAATAAAAACAACTC
>NZ_JXIS01000099.1:0-92875 GCF_000836715.1 Bacillus sp. L_1B0_5
CCCACCTAACTTCTTTGCTTCCGCTGAATTTTGAGGTGGGGTCTTACTGCCCGGCAAATAGCGGGATAAATAGAGAAAAAGACAACCAATATTTCTATCGATTGCCTTACATTCCATTTATTATTTTTCCAACTCTTTAAAGGTATCTTTCAAGTCTTTATCAGATACCTTTATATCTGCATTTTTAAGCAGATCTCTAGTAACTTGTTGATGGAATTGAGGATCTTGTATACGTTGCTGTTCTAATTCTTTACGAATATTCTCTTTCTCTTCCTCATACGGTTTAAGCTCTTTTTTATCCGTTAGCTTAATAATATGATATCCGAAAGAAGATTTAACAGGTTCACTCAATTGACCAACTTCTAACTTATACGCAGCATCCTCAAATTCTTTCACCATCATACCAGGTCCAAATTCAGATAGTTCTCCACCTTTTTCTTTAGAACCTGGATCCTCTGAATATTGTTTAGCCAATGCCGCGAAATCTTCGCCACTATTTAATTTTTCTTTAATTTCTTTTGCTGTCTTTTCATCTTTCACTAAAATATGGCTAACTTGAAGCTTTGGCTTATAGTGATCTTTAATATCTTTTTCCGTTACGGTTGCTTTAATAGCTTTTTCAAAAGCGAAAGTAAGCTTTAATTTCTCTTTCAACTGATCTTCATTTTTCACACCATTAGATTCCATATATGTACTAAAATTATCGCCCATCTTGTCTTTTAATTCTTTCAGTTGTTTCGTTACCTCTTCATCCGTAACTTTATATTTATCATTTAATACTTTCTCTACTACCATTTCAGATAAATTCTGTTTACCGTAGTTTTCTTTTAATTTTTTGTTAAAATCACTTTCTGAAATGCTTCCTGATTTTGTAGTTACAATATTATCTGATGAACCACATGCAGATAAAGATAACGTCATCCCCATTAAAATGCTACCAATTACTAATTTCTTTCTTTTCAAATCCGAATACCTCACTTCATTAAATTCAAATGTAACTATGTAAATATAACGTTTCCCTGTGAACTTCACGTGAATTTAATGAAAGTAGAACATTTGCTAATTCTCCATTTAATACATCGATTTTGAAAATTAAGGTGATTCATCCTGTATCGCTAACCTCTAAAGCTGCAAAAAGGACTAATATTTTCATTAATCCTTTTTCACATTTATATAAAATTGAATTTCTCCATCTATAGAGGAAACTCCATATTCAAAACCATGTCTTTCTAAAATACTTTTCACTATCGCTAGTCCTAATCCTGTACCTGATTTTTCTTTACTACGAGAAGATTCTAGTACGTAAAAAGGCTCCCAAATTTTATCGATATCTTTAATTTTTTCTGTATGAATGCCATTTTTTATTTGAAAATATATACTTTTATTTCTATCTTCTAAAGTAATTATTATGTTTTGATTTGCTGAATATTTTATTGCATTAGAAATTAAATTTTGAAACACCATTCTCATTTTATTTAAATCTGCATAAACGATTGTATCGCTCGTATTACAGTTTACTTGCAAGTTAATTTCTTTCGAATCCAGTTCTATCTGATGCTTATCTAATATACTCTGGACCAGTGATTCAATGGGGAATTCTTCTTTTTGTAAAATATCTCTTTCTAGTTTAGAAAATCGTAATAGTTCTTCAATTAAATTTGATATTTGATCTGTTTGTTTAATAATTGTATCTACATAAGTCCCATCATCTAATCCATCTTTAATCCCCATAGAGTATGCTTTTACTAATGCGATCGGTGTCTTTAATTCATGCGTCACATCACCCATAAATCGTTTTAAATGTTCATTACGATCAGTTAAATCTTGATGTGCTTCATGTAGTTTTTCGCTCATGATATTAATACTATTGGCCAACTCTCCTATTTCATCATTCGTTTTCACTTTCGTTCTTTTAAACTGCAAATGTGAAATATCCTGAGCTACATCACTTAGCTCTTTCAGTGGCGTCGTTATTATTTTTGAAAGTATCCACACAAGTAAAATAATAAGAAGGAGCGAGAAACATACGATGTATAAGTAAAATGTATTTAACGTATTTATAATTTCATTTGAATTCGCAATGGAAGTCCCAATTAAAATTATCGTATCATCTTTCGCAATATATTTAGCAAAAAAACTCGCTTTTACCTTTCCTTGATCGTACAGTTTATTCGATTGTCCTTCCGTCTTCACTTTCATAACTTCGTCTTTCGTAATCCAAAGCTTATTTAAAGTTACTTTCTTTTTCGTAAGTTGCATGCGTAACGCTTCGTTCATAGCATCTTCTGACTGATTAATTGGCGTATACGCAATTGTAACGTTATTTTCACTTTCAATTGTATGAATAACATCCTCTATATTTTCCACTGTTGTATTTTGTATTTGTGTTGTAAATTTATTTAAGTTTTCACGTGTTTTATAAATATTATAGTTCGGTAAGAGATTGTTAATGAATAATAATGAAATCATAAAGATGAGAATAACAGTTGCAGAAATACTGAAAAATAACTTTTTCCCAAGTTTATTCACCTTGTTCCTCCAAACTATAGCCCAGCCCGCGATGCGTCTTAATAATATTTTCTCCAATTTTTTTACGCAGCCTTCTTACATGTGTATCAACCGTTCTCTCTTCTCCAAAATAGTCAAATCCCCATACAATATCTAGCAATTTTTTACGAGTTAAAATCGTTCCTTTATGATTTAAAAAGCATTTTATTAATTCGAGCTCTGTTTTTGTAATTTCTAACTCTATATCATTTTTATATACTTTATTTTTGGCGAAATTTATCTTTACATCTTGTACTTGAATAATATCATCATGCTGAATAAGCTTTTTCGCTCGCGTAATTAGTACTCCTGGATGAAATGGTTTTTTCACGTACTCATCTGCCCCACTTTGAAGCGCAGCTAATTCATCTTCGCTTTCACTTTTTGCCGTAAGCATTAACACTTTTACGCTTGAATTCTTTTTTATTTCCTGACAGACAGTAATACCACTATGTTTCGGCATCATCCAATCCAAAATAGCTAAATCAATTTTTTCATCATAAAACATTTGAAGTGCTTCCTCTCCGTCTTTCGCTAATAAAACTTCGAAGCCTTCTTTTTCAAAATAAGCTTTTAAAATTCTTAACATATCTTGTTCGTCATCTGCAATTAAAACTTTCATATTTTTTCCTCCATTGCTTTTAAACAAAAACCAATTGTATCATACAACATCTTTGTTACATGAATGTGACAGAAAAATATTTAAAGCTTTTGAGGGGATAGTAATGGTGAGGTGTTGTATTATGATAAAAAAAATCGGGGTCATTTCTCTTCTTTTATTTCTATTATCAACAAATGCGTTCGCAAATACAAATCAACAAATTGAAGTGTTTGATTGTCAAAAAGAAATGGTCATTCAAAAACAATCTTTAGATCCAGTAGTCCAAAAAGAAGCAGTTCAATACGCTAAAGCAATTACTGGTCCATTTAAAAACTTAAATGTCGTTCCAAAAGATGGCTATATGATAAAAATCCCATTATCTAAGCCGGTTTCTATTACTAATCAATGGTTACACACTACAATAGACGAAGTACTTATACTACTCCCACTAAATGAAAAGCCTTATATTATGCTTTACGATGATGAAAATAATCCGCATTTTTATTATGTAAAAGGTAAACCAGGATTATTATTGAAACAAATGAAGGTTAAAACGTAATTGACTGAAAAGGAGCCACCTTATAAGCTAAATTTTAAAAGCTAAGGTGCTCTTTTTTATAATAACAATTTAGTAAATGAAATTATAAAAGTTGTTTTTTAATATAAGGGTCGCAACTTCATATATATATCAGCGATTTTTAAGATATATCGATTTACCAACTAAAATACCTGTCCGTCTATTCTTTTGGTAGCTACCTCGATAATACTTTGTAGTGACTAGATCCCTTATATAATTCCTCTTTTACAAATCCATTTGCAGTATAGAACGCATCTCCTTCCTTCGTGTCAGCATGTAATACAATCACTTCAAAATACTTTTCCGCATGACATAATAGTTGGTTTAATAATAAGTTCCCTAACCCTATACGCCGAAAATCCTTTGAAATATAAAATCTCCTTAACCGCCCAATCTTATTGTCTTTTGTGTACGGATCCTCATTTAAACCTCCAACTCCAATTAACATATCACCTTGAAAAATACCATATAAACATTCTCCAGTTTTATTGAATGTATTTATTTTGTTTTTATATTCATTTATTAGCCTTATAAGGAAATTAAAACCTTCTTCTTCACTGTCTTGAACGAGATGACTGAATTCATATTCCATTGAATTTTCTATTTGTTGAATATGTATATCTTTCAAGTCCATTCCCCCTAAGTATGAAAATACATAAAAACGCTCGAGAATCATTTATTCTGAGCATTTTTATGGTTGTTAACTTATTTAATTCATAGCGTGCGTATTCTTCACTTCAGATAATATCCCCTTCAACGCCATTAAATCATCTATTACTATATCAGCCTGAGCAAGTTCATCTTCTTGCGCAAAATCAAAATTACACCCAATTGCAAGTAAACCGTTGTCTTTCGCTGCATTTATATCAGATAGCCGGTCACCAACTACCGCTGCCTCTTTTATATCATATTTATTTATAATACTTTTAACTAAGTCACCTTTATTTAGCGATTGTATTTGTTCAATACTAAACGTTTCAGTCACCCACTTGTCTAAAGCATAATAAGTTACGATTGCTCGTAAATATTCTTTCAAACCATTACTAGCAATGTAAATTGAACAATTATTTTCTTTTATATATGTAAATATTTCTTTTACATTTGGATATAAAGCGCCTTTTCCACTTTTTATGTTTTCAATAAGTCTATCTAAAAAATATGCATCTGTTTGTTCTCTTACTTCAATAGAATGGTCCGGTAATAAAGCTTCCCAAACTTGCGGTAACGGCATACCCATAATTTCTCTATATTTATCAATTGGTGTTACTGTATCCCATAATTGTAGTGATCTTAAGTGATCAAAAGTATCATCTAATGATAATTCTAAAATTTTATCTGTTTGAAATAACGTTCCGTCCATATCAAAAATTAATGCTTGTAACATCTCATTCTCTCCTTTTGAACTATAGTACAGTTTTACTCTTTATATTTTTAAGCATCTCAATAATAATTTCTGAGCAATAATTCGCAGCAGTTTTCGCGAAGTCATCATAAGAAATTTGAGCTTCATCATCTGCGCTGTCAGAAATACATCTTATAATGAGAAACGGTATATCATTTATGTAGGCAACATGTCCAATTGCTGCCCCTTCCATTTCTGTACAATGAGGTGCGTATTCGTCTATTAATTTCGCCTTTAACTTTGAATCTTCAACAAAACATTCACCGCTGACAATTCTTCCTTCATGAACTGCAATCCGTAAACTACTACTAATACAAGCTTTACGTGCTAACTCTATTAATTCCTTACTTGCTATAAATTCCTCTTGGAACGGAAATAAGTTTTTCATTTGAGTTTTACTTACATCATGATGAGTAACGTTAGTTGAAATAACTATATCGCCGACTTTTACATCTGAATGTAATCCGCCAGCAACGCCTGTATTAATGATAGAATCTACAACAAATTTATGAATTAATGTTTGCGCGCATGCAGCTGCATTTACTTTCCCTACACCAGAACGTGTAATAATTACTTCTATTCCCATGAATTCTCCAATATAAAAAGGCATTCCCGCTATTGTCTGTTCCTCTTGTATAACTAGTTTTTCTAAAAGTAAATCTATTTCAATTTGCATTGCTCCAATAATGCCGATTCTGTTCATGTATGTAGTCTCCTCTTTATTTATAAGTCGGCCAATATATTATGTAATACACCATAATTTTCAGCTATCCAATTCATTTCATCTGCAAAGCGTGAAGGTGGTACACTATGCTGATCCATATTGGCATGAATCCACCAAGTACTTTCCATGTACCAAAGGATTTGAATTGCCCGAACAATATTCCCTACTGGAAAGTCTACTTCATTGCGGTAACCTTCTAAAAATGATGCAACAAGGCTCTTATTTAATACTCCGTCACTTAATGCGCACGATATAACTACACGGCCAATATCTAACTCTACATAATCGTAATCCATGCGATCAAAATCAAGAATCGCTGATACTTTATCATTATGAAACAAGAAATTATCTACCCATAAATCACGGTGCACCCATCCACATTTGCTATTATGAAATTGATCTACACTTACCAATTGTGTTGCCTCTTGTTGTAATTTTATATAAGGGAGAATGTGCTCTTTTCCTAGCTTCTCTACTTCTCTCCTTTTATCTTCCCAATGTTTCAATCTTGCCTCTTTAGTAGGTGGAACAAATTTAGGATTTTCTCCTTTTATTAAAGAGCCATCATTTAACAAGTTATGCATATAACCTATCGTCTGACCAAGAGAGTGAATTTCCTTTTGATTCACTTTTCCTGGTGAAACTAAGCTACCTTCCTTATGTTCTAATACTATAAATCTTTCATCACTTTTTGATATATGCATTACATTATTTTTATAAATTAATACCTTTGGACAACTTACACCATTATTATGTAATCTTTGCTGTTGTTGTAATGCTTGTATTAAAAGGTCCGAGTTATACATTTTGTACCGTTCTTGATTATATTGCTTTAATACAAAATCCCCTGCATCCGTTTCGAGTTTCCACTTCAAATTTAACCAACCACGATGAATAGGTATTGCATTTCGAATTTTAAATTCAAATAAAGTTTCGCATTCTACTTTTAACTCTTGAAAAATCATGGTAGCTTTTTTATTAGATAACGGCTCTATCATCTTACTTGTCCTTTCTTAACTTGGCATTCCTTTCACTCTCTCTAACATAACCGACAATAAAAATTTCGGAAGTACAAGTTGTCTCTTTAACCTTTTTGGCTGTGAGAGTAACCTATACAGCCATTCAGTTCCAGTATCCCTCATTATTTTCGGCGCTCTTTTTACAGTACCAGATATTATATCAATCATGCCTCCGATACCAATAGATAGCGGAATGTTTAATGTTTGTATGTTTTCATAGATGAACTCTTCTTGTTTTGGTGAACCTAGTCCTACGAGTAGTAAATGTGGCTTGAATTGCTTAATTTTTATTTTTATTTTTTCTATTTCTTCACCATTTACAAATCCATGCTGTCCTTTAAACTGCGCTCCTGGGAACTGCTCATTTAATTTTTCTAATGCCTTTTTATTACTTTCTGGAGCGGCTCCAAAAAGAAAGACACGATATTCATTGTCGTTACAATATTTTATTAAATCACGAGTTAAATCCGCCCCAGTAACACGTTCTTTCAAAGTTCCTTTTAATATTTTCGAGCCAATTATGACACCAATCCCGTCCGCTGTTATTAAATCCGCAGATAGTAACATCTTTTTAAAGCGCTTTGCTTTTTCCGTATTCTCCCTTGCAGACATAACAATTTCAGGATTTGCAGTTACTACAAACCTTGGTTTCTCTTGCTGCTCATGTAGCCAACCTTTTAATAAACTTATAGCTTTTGCATATTCTAAAGTTGAAAAAGGTATACCTTTTATAAACTGCTGATCCACTATACTCTCTCCTTAAATAAGCTGCAAATATTCATCAATGTCTTTAGAAATTTGAATAAAAGCCTTATTCCAAAATTCATAATTCCTTATATCTATTTCAAAATATTTTTTCATAAGCTCCTCTACTGGAGCCTTTCCTGTTTCTCGTAAAAACTCTTTATATTTCGGATGAAAAGTACTTTTACTTTCTTGAGCTATTTCTAATAAACTAAAACTTACTAAATATCCAAATGTGTATGGATAATTGTAAAAAGGAACATCTGCTATATAAAATTGAATATATTTCATCCATACAAACGGCTGGTATTCACTTAAAGCATTTCCATATGCTTCTTTTTGTGCCATTATAGATAATTTCTCAATTTCATCAGCACTTAATAGACCCTCTTTACATTTTTCATAAAATGTTTTTTCAAACTGATACGATGCTCGTATTGCCATTACATAATTAAAACTATTTCTTATTTTCCAGCTAAGCAATGTCTTTTTCATATCTTTACTATCCGTTGTTTCAATTAGATAATTTAAGAGTACCGTTTCAAAGAAAATAGATGCTGATTCAGCCGTACTCATCGGCAAATAATCATCTAAAAAAGATGTAGATTGTTCAAAACTCATATTATAAAAATGCCAACCATGTCCTAATTCATGAGCCAGCACTCTTACACTATCTATGCTCCCATCATAACGCATGGAGATTCTCGATTCTTTCTCACTGAAAAATGGAGCACAAAACCCACCTGATGGTTTATTCTCTCTCGGTTCAGCATCTATCCATCCACTTTCTATCGCATTACGTGCAAATTCTGCTAATTCTTCATCAATATTTTTACATGCATCATAAACGTTTTGTACTGCTACTGAAAAAGGAATAGTAACCTCATTACTTTCCTTTACTGTCATAAGTTCATGCCATGTAATCGAAGCCTTCCCTTTCTTATACATGTTTAAAGCACTTACTAATTTATCAAGATTTTCTTCTGTCACATTCCACATTTGTAATAATACAGTTTCTGAAATGCCATTCGCATGAAAAGATTGTGTTAAAATCTCTCTATCTTCTATGTCATTACTCTTTGTATTACGCAATCTTCCTATTTGATTTAATACAGTAGCAAAGATTTCTTTTTCTTTATTTAATGCATTTGTAAGTAACTCGAATATTTCTAATCTTTCCTTTTCATTATCACTATTCATTGCAATAGTATTTGCTTGTCCAAAGGATAATAGTTTATTATTGTGCTCTATTTCTATTCTATCCCGTAATTGTATGTACATATTTTCCCACGCATTAAGTTCATCTTTTATTAACTTAGTATTATCTGAAGTTTCCACTTCATTATGTTTTATTACTTGCTGTACTTCACTTTTTAGTTCCTTCACTTTCACAGTCAATTTAGTAAGGTCAGATGAAACACTTTCTTCAACCGATTGACAGTAGAAATAGTATTCCGCTTTTTCAATAGCTTGTATAAGCTTTGAAAGAACCTCTACATCTTTTGTTACAAAATATTGCTCTTTCAACTCCAAAATCGGAAATAGAATATCCTCATTCAAATACAATCGATTTAAATCCCATCTAGAAATTTCTTGCATTTTTATAGCCGCCTCCTATTTTTACAAATAGTTACAGATATTTCTCCCTACACAATTATATATGAAATGACAAAATTTCGATATCATTAAATATTCAGATTCCTATAAATACATTCGTATTTATACTCTTTTCTTCTACCATTAAGTATCATTCCACATATAAAAAATACTCCCTCTACAAGAGGGCATTTGATATAGGAAAACTTCAAAGATTTTATCTTCATCAATACCATATCGACCGATTATCACAGATTAAAAAATAAAAAAGGATTGATCAAAAGATCAATCCTTTACTCTACTTCATTTAAGAAAAATAACGTTATAACGCCAGGACCTGTATGTGCTCCGATTGCTGCACCAATTGTATTTACGATAAATACTTCACAGCCAAATCTTTCCGTAATTAATGATTTTAATGCTTCAGCTGTTTCTAAGTCGTCGCCATGAGTCATAGCAATTGTTTGACCTTTAAGGTCTTTTCCGCGCTCTTCCATAATATCTACAATTCGGCCAAGTACTTTCTTTTTCCCTCGTACCTTTTCAAGTGGTACAAGTTTTCCTTCTTCCACGTTTAAGATCGGCTTAATGTTTAGTAAACCACCGATAAAACCAGCTACTTTACTTAAACGTCCACCTCTAACAAGGTACTGTAAGTCAGCTACAGTAAAGATGTGCTCCATATGGTTCATTAGAAAAGCGACACGGTTTAAAATATCTTCTTTTGATGCGCCGTCTTTTGCCATTTTAGCAGCTTCTAAAACGACAAGACCTTGACCAAGCGAAGCACATTTCGTATCAATAATTTCTAAATCTAAATCTGCATATGTTTCTTTTACTTCCTCTTTAATGACAACTGATGATTGATATGTACCAGATAGTTCAGATGAAAAAGCTAAATATATACAAGGATTACCTTCTTTTGCATAAGAAACAAATTTTTCTTGGAAAGTTTCAAGTGAAGGCAATGACGTTCTATAAACAGCGCCTTCTCTCATTTTTTGCAATAATGTAACTGACTCTAATGTTACTCCATCTAAATACTCTGTTTCTGCTTCATCATATACACGGAGTGGAATTAAATCAATATCATATGCTTGCAGCAATTCTACTGGTAAATCCGCCGCACTATCCGTAATGATTTTAACACCCATTTTTAAACCTCTATTCTGTTATAAATATAAAATAATAAAATAAAAATAGTACTTTTAAATTATATACGTAAAACTTAAATGAAGAAAGGAAAACACTTTATATTGTATGCACTATTCTTCAAAACTTGAACTATTAATGAAAATTATGCGATTCCAACTACTTTTTCCCTAAAATTATTTTCTATATAATGAAAATAGCGCAATTTGGCCAAAGGAGGATGCACATGAGTATTCAACTAGCTACATCTAATGATTTAGAATGGATTAATAATCAATATGAATCGATAGGGTTTGTAAGAAGTGATTTAAAGAGAGATAAAGTTGCAATTATTACATATAACAACGAGTATGCAGGTGTTGGACGATTAGTCCAAATAGATGCAGATACTTTAGAAATGGGCGGAATTTTTATTCTGCCTCAATTTAGAGGGCTACAATTAGCTGGTGAGCTTGTTTCATTTTTAGTAGAAACTGCGAGAAAATCACAAATACAAGATGTATATTGTCTTCCTTTTGAGGAATTAGAAAACTTTTATAAGAAATATGGCTATACTGAAGTCGATACTACGAAAGAAGCAGTCCATCCAATTATTCTAAAAAAATATAATTGGTGTTTGGAGAACTACGAAAAACACGTTCTACTATTTAAATTGTAAATGTAATAAAGTGAAACTTTAATCAGTGGGGGTTTTACTGCCCGTTAATGCGGGATAAAAAAGTATATTCTCAATCGTTTTTCTATCAGTACTCCTAATCGGAGCCTAAGGATTAATCAAAGATATTTTATCTCTCCTTTTATAAATGGCTGATTAAAACTTAATGTTCCGTCAATACTTAGGTAACATGATTGTATTTCTCCATTCTCCCTTGGAGAGGAGCAGTTAGCTTTTGCTAGCTGCTCTTTTATTTTTTCAAAAAGTCACATAAATATCTTTAATTCCAAACATTCAAAAGATAAAATGTGATAAGATTGTTATGAAGATATTTACCAACTAACAAATGCGCCCTAGACTTATGTACTAGGGCGTATTTGTTTTTTAGTATGTAATTCCTTCACTCATCTATTATCCACAAAATAAGTATCATACGCTTTATCAAAAACATATCCTAACTTTTCTGCCAGGTTAGCAGATGTAGTATTCGCTGCGTCCCAGTTTGGATACTTTCCATTTTCTAAGCAATCCAATATAAGAGCTGCACTAACTACAGTTGCCAAACCTTTTCTTCTATGATTGTGATCAGTCGCTACTTCAATTTCAATTCCATCATTATAAATACTATACGAGGATGCACCGCATACAACTTCTCCGTTATATAAAATGCTATAACCTATACCACGGTTTATATAATCTTCTACCGACTGAAATTGACTTGTAAAATCTTCGGAGATCTTATGTAATGTAGGGCTATTTGCGATATGCTCATCTATTCTTTTTAACTCATATCCTTTTGGAAGTATTGATATAAAAGACTGTAATTTTGAACGATTAAAACCTTCTGAATTTCGTTTGAACTTATAGCGTAAAAACTTATCTATTTTTCTTTCATGGAATGTTTCTAAGCGTTGTTTCCACTCTTCACTATTTACGATAACTAAAATTCTTTCAGGAATATTACGTAATAACTCTTCTATTTCTTGCACATTTGGGTCTCCAGCGTAAAATGTGAAAATTCCTACCGTAACTTGTGCTACTGTTGGATTTTCAAGATCATTTACCCAAGCAGTACCCATATGCCCTTGTAAATAAGAAAGTAAAACAACGTTATTGAAATCATTAAACATAGAAACTAGTTTTTTTCTTGTATGCATATCCGCTTCATATATCATTTACATTCCCGCCTTCTATAAAATCAATCTTATTCTAAATCTTTAAGAATCAACTTATATAATTTTTCAATCGACCATTTACCATATAAGCAAACACCTATCAAACTAAATTTTTATATAATTATAAATTATTCGCAAATATAAAATTATTATAACATCTAATAAAAAAAGAGTACCTCACTTTTTTGACTTCAGAATATATATCTTATTATCTAAATGAAACCTATTTGTTGATAAAGTTTTAACCATATATCCAATTAAGCTGAATAAATGTAAGATTAATTTATAAATAAGCTTTTTAAGGGGGATTATAAAATGTCTGATTTCTATTCTCGTCTTTCAAAAAGTGATGCCGCTGTTCTTTTAGTGGATCATCAAACTGGTCTTATCTCCAGCCTTGTGCGTGACTACGGTGTTGATGAGTTCAAGAACAATGTTTTAGCGCTTGCTAATACCGCTAATTTTTTTGATTTACCAGTTATTTTAACAACTAGCTTCGAAGACGGTCCTAATGGTCCACTTATGCAAGAATTAATTGAATTATTTCCCAATTCATCTAAAATAGCGCGCCCTGGACAAATTAATGCATGGGACAATGAAGAGTTTGTCAAAGCTATTGAGGCAACTGGTAAAAAACAATTAATTATCGCAGGAGTAGTTACTGATGTTTGTGTTGCTTTCCCAGCGTTATCAGCTGTAAAGGCAGGTTATGAAGTGTTTGTTGTAACCGATGCATCCGGAACTTTTAGTAAACAAGTTGCTGATGCTGCCCTAATGCGCATGGCCCACGGAGGAGTCCAATTAATGAACTGGTTTAGCGTGGCAGCAGAATTACAGCGTGACTGGCGAAATGATATTGAAGGCTTTGGAAATTTACTTGCTAAACATCTCCCAAGTTACCAAAATATCATCGGAAGCTATAGGACAGCTCAAAAAGAATTTAGTAAATAATTCAATTCTTGATCAAACATTATATCAGTTTTGGAAAACTTTATAAAAACAATAAAGACTTCTAAGAGCTAATTACATAATTAAAAAAGGGCTGCTTAAATAGCCCTTTTCTTATTTGTTTTACCTATATTATCTGTTACGCCCTTACTATATTTAGATTACTTAAATAGGATTTCCCTAGCTTTACTGAAATAATTTATTGTAATAAACAGTTCTGTAATAGGAAATTACTCTTACCTATTAATAATTAACTTTTAACACTCCTATTAACAAAGCACTTACTTTAATACTACAATCCACCTCATATATGTAAAAACCCTCAATATAATGTAAGAGGGTTAATCAATAGATATGTTATAACTCATTTTTATAAATAAAAGATTCCGTCGCGCCGTTCTTATATACTTTAGTCAATTTAACAACCGATTTGTACGTGTTATCGTCATCCTTTATCATTTTTTTCAGATCTTCTATTTCGGCATTACCAGTTCCACTATCTATTTTTAAACAGTTCGAAATGGAAAGGTATCCACTTGATGCCAATATAAAAATAAAAATTGCATCAGGAAAATTAATAAATAACAATCCGTAGTTTAAAGGATCTCCAGCTGGATGCGATAAAAGCAATCGAAAACCTAACAGTTCAGGCACTTGAACGAAATCCCTAGAAACAATCGCCTCGCCTACTATAGTAATTTGCTTTACTACATTCCCAAGTTCATCTGTAAATTCAGTACATCTAGGTGGATTAATTGTTGTTGCTTGGAAAGACACATTTAATTCCGGATTATTAAAATCGAAAAAGATTCTACTCCCCTCCGTTAAACATTGCGGGCAAACATTTCCTAGCAGGCTAAAGTCCTCTTCAATATATTTAACTTTCGATTTGCAACTACAAACTTTTCCTATTCGGATTGCATCAATTTTTGAGCAATCTACAAAAATAACCTCACTGTCTTCTCGTACGAATGATACAATCCCTTTCATCGCATTAAATGAAAGAAAATAGGATACAACGATTTCGTTTCCTGCTATTACAATACTTTCAACTTTAGTATACGGTTCTAGACTTTGTAAAAATTCACATATACTATTTTGGCAACATCCACAATCACGTTTCGGCTCACAATCCACTTACACTCCATCCCTTCTCTATATAGAATAACTAATACATATATATGAAAGGAAAACAAAAAAGCTTGGACAATATAACTTTAACGTAGGAATATCGTTACCTATTCATAATATTAGTAAGGTAATTACACCAATAATGAGTAAGAACACATAATTTTTACTATAAATACATATAACAATTTCATCTTTCATGAAAAAAACGTTATAATGAAGTGTAGCCTCTACGATTACGTTATAAAGGAGATTAAAACAATGGCTAAAATTAAAGTATACCAAGTAAAAGAAGAAAATATGGAAGTAGTAAAAAACATCATTGATGTTGAGGAACAAAACCCAACTGCTGAAAACTTACAAAATCTATACGCATGTGTATTAGAAACTGAAGATATGGCATTGCCTGAATCATACATTGAAGAAGATATCTTAATCGATTCTATGGAAGTTATGGTTAACGCTTCTCAAAGCAAAGTAAGAGACTTAGGTGCATACGATGTAATCGAAGTTCAAAACAAAGGTAAGAAAACACAAATTTTATTACTTGCAGACGAAGAATACGAAATTATCGAAGGCTAATCTAACACCATACATACGAAAAAGCTCCTTTCCAATTGGAAAGGAGCTTTTTCATTACGCTTTTGATGTTTCGCTCTTTTTATTTTTTTGTTGTTTCTTAATTACCATGCGCTCATTTCCCATAAAGAAAATGAATATGAATGCTAATCCAGCTGGTACCAATGCCCACATGAATGTTTGAACAATTGAACTAGAAAGAGCGTCAATAATCTTATCTAATATTTGCGGAGGTATTTGAGATCTTGCCGATTCTGATAAAATGGCTCTTGAATCCCCTAATTTTGTATTCATTCCCCCGCTCATACCTTTAAACGCTTCTTCTAATTGATCTTGGAAACCTGTTCTTTGGATCATTCCGAAGATTGTAATACCAAGTGTCATACCTAATGAACGAATGAAATTACTCGTCGAAGTCGCAGACCCGCGCTGTTCCATACCGAAGTTGTGAATAGCTGCCATACTTAGTACAGAGAATGAGAAACCGACTCCAAATCCGATAATAATCATATAAACTGTTAATAATGCACGACTTGTTTCTGGCGTTAACGTGCTTAATAAGAATAATCCAATTAGCATAATAACCGCAGAAATAATCATGATGTTTCGGTAGCTAAGTTTAGTTGTTAAAAATCCGCCTAACTGCGCTGTTACGACTGATCCTAACATCATCGGTAAAAGTAATAATCCTGAGTTTGTTGCGGTACCACCGTATACACCTTGAATAAATAACGGAATGTACACAGTTGCTGACATAAACGCAGCTCCGTAACATAAAGCAATAATTGTACTCATTCCGAACAAACGTTGTCTAAACATCTCAAATGAAATGATCGGTTCTTCTACTTTACGTTCAATAAAAATGAATGCAATAATTAAAATAGCGAATCCACCAAATAAACTTAAAATAAAGTTAGAATCCCAATCATACTTTTGTCCGCCAAGTTCAAGTGCAAACATTAAAGAAACTACTGCACCAACTAAAGTAATTGCGCCAAACCAATCAATTTTTTGCTTTCTATGAACTCGTGATTCTTTATAAAAGAATGTAATAAAAATAAGTGCTAAAATGCCAAGTGGTAAGTTAATATAAAATACCCAGTGCCAGCTTATGTAATCTGTAATATACGCACCAAGTAACGGCCCAAAAATACTTGATAAACCAAATACCGCTCCGAATAACCCACCCATTTTCCCGCGCTTTTCAGGAGGGAAAATATCAAAAACGATAGTAAACGCGATCGGCACTAATGCCCCGCCGCCAATACCTTGAATCGCACGATAAATACCTAACTGTGTAATATTTTCAGCAGTACCACAAAGTGCCGAACCAATCATAAAGACGATTAAACCAAAAATAAAAAATCTCTTTCTACCATACATATCTGATAGTTTACCGAATATCGGCATACCTGCCATTTCTGCGACCATATAGGCAGAAACGACCCATACAAAGTTTTCAAGGCCTCCTAAGTCACCAACAATTGTGCCCATCGCTGTTACGACAATGGTATTATCCATTGATGCCATTAAAATACCTAGCAATAAGCCCGCCACAACAAAGCCGAGCTTATTATTCTTCTCAACCATAACCTTGCTCTCCCTCGTACTACTTATATTTGTTTATGTTCTTTTACAACTGCATTACCTTTTTGGTTAAAACTAGTATGATATTCTACAACACTAATTTCACATCCTGGACCAATGGTAACGTTGTTTCCTCTTACTACTTCAGCAATCGTATGCTCTAAATAAATCTCATCTCCTTCAATGATAGACGTTTGGAGGCTTCCAGCATGATTTGTAAATGGAATAAATCTCGCTTTTTTACGAACGGTAATCTTCTTACCGCCAATTTCTCTTACTTTGCTACCTTCATAACGAAGTGAAATTTCAATATTTTCAGCATTAAGTAATCCATCACTTTCAAGGCCACCAGTTAGTGATAGTTCTTCAACTTCAATATCTCCTTTTACATTTAAAGCGCCTTTCACATCTACGAAATCACCAGTTAATTTCCCCTTAACTTCTATCATACCTCTTACTTTTATTTTTTCAATATGAGCATCACTATGCATTTGTGTATTTCCGTATACTTTTACATATTCCGCATCTACATTTCCTTGTACTTCACTATCTCCATACACGACATAACTTTTCACTTTCATATTACCGCACACTTCACTCGTGCCGTACGTTTTAAATTCATTACAGCTCATGTCATTAGAAATCGTTCCTTCACCGCGAATCTTCACTTTATTATAATCTCCGCCTGCTGAACTACCAGAACCATTAACAGTAAGACTATGTTGATGTTCCATATCATTTTCTCCCTTCCATTAAATCTGCTTAATTTCTTTTACATTTGCGCTTTTATCAACAGTAAGAACACCCGTATATTCGATCAGTTCAATCTCACAGTTCGGTCCTACCGTAACATTATTTCCTCTTACCGTTCTTATGTGAGCATAATCAATATCGATATTGTCACCTTCTAATAGTTCAGCCTCTAATTGCATACCAAATACTGATTTAAACAGCCTACTAAAAGTACTTAGTCTATGTTTTACTTTAATCGTTTGACCACCAATTTCTTTCGCTCGACATGTACCGTGAATATTAATATTTATTTCATCAGCGCTTAGTAATCCACCAATTGTAAATTGTCCTTCTGAAGAAAACGTATCCACTTCACAATTACCATCAATTGTCGCTTGACCATTGACTTTAAATTCTTCACCAGTAACATTTCCACCTACCGTACCTTTTCCTGCGATTTTCAAACTGTTTGCCTTCACATCTTGCGTAATTGTTGCTTTTCCATCAATTCGCATCGTTTCAGCATGAACTGTACCGTCGATTTTACCTGATCCACTAATTCTTGCATTGCTACTTTTCAAATTTCCAGTAACGGCACCGTAACCGTTACATTCAAATTGGTCACATTCAACATTTCCATTCACAGTACCTTTTCCGTTTAATTGCACTTTATGAAACTCGCCACCATTCGATGAACCGTAACCATTTATAATCAAATTATCTGTACGCATACTTTCTCCTCCACTACAACAATTTCGTTTTTAATGCTTCGGTATATTTCATAATCGCTTCGCGTAAAACGATTTTAGTGCCTTTTTCAAAAATTAAATCTTCCACGTTTGAAACTAATAAACATGTAGAAATCCCTAACTTTCGTACAATGATTAAATCACAAGTTTTATGTTTAATTGCTTCATAATTTTCACGTAAAACTTGCAAGACCATTTTTCCTTCTTCTAAACTAATATCTCCCGATTGTAATAATTCTTCTAACATGTACACATAAAGAATATCTACAAATTGAAACTCTGCTGTTTTATTCGTTTGTTCTATGAAAAATTGTAAAACTGGTTCTGATGCAATCTCCTTACGTAAAATGTCTTCCTTTGTTAAAAGAATTTCTCTCACACTCGGTGAAAACATATTCGCTAGTTCATCAAGTGATAAATCCTCTTTCATCGTTTGGATTTTATCAATACGCTCTAATATCTTTTCTTTCGGAAAAAATGTCTCTTGACCCGTGAATGTTGACTTTCGTACAAACCAATCTTCCGGTATTAAATTTTTTCTTTTCCACCTATATAACTGTCCGTATGAAATGCCAGTTAGTTCTAATAAATCTTTTTTTGAAATCAAATCTGTACTCAACTGTATAACACTCCTTCCTGATAACAATGTAACATAACAGTGTTACGCTGTAAATAGACTTTTATCACAAGTAGCGTAACAATGTGTAAAACAAACCTATTCCCACATACAAAAAAGGCTCTTACACATCTTATGAAAATGCGCAAAAGCCCTTATATATCAAGATTTAAACCAAATATTATAAAAATCAATCCAACCTTGTGAATTAATCATTATATTTTGGACTTTTTCATGTGTACTTACCTCTTGTTTATTACGATACAAAGGAATAATATGAATTTGACGTAACAAAGTATCCTCAATATCGCGTAACAATGTAACTCTTTTCTCTAATTCTTCTTGTTTAAAATAAGTAGACAACTTTTCATAAAAGTCCATGCTGCTTTGTCCATGAATAAAACTATTTTTTGTAAGAAACATATATAATAGACTATCTTCTATTCGTTCACTTATTGTGGCACTATCATGCATCATATCGGCCTTTTGTATCGTACTTACTTCCAATAGCTCTTCTATATCAAGAAAATTATTTTCTACACGAATCCCGTACTTCGCACACTCTTTTTGTATCCATTGTGCATCTTCAACATGATCTCGTCCTGTAAATGTGTAGAGCTGTAGCGCTTCATTATGATAAGTACTCCTTTTAATTAAACTTTCTACATCTTCCTCAATCTCTACAATGCTTTCACCTGCTAATATTAGTTTCTTTGCCACTTCTCCACGTTCTCCGCCGAGTTCTTGAACGATTGTATAACCATGAATGATTTTATATAACGCTTTCCGAAATAACTCATCTTGCATTGGTCCTTCTTTCGTAAGATTACATGTTATATATGTCACGTTCGACTCAAGCCGAGACAATTCTTTATTATGTTTTTCTTTATCTTTATACTGCGCCTTTACTAAAACATCGTATGTACCTACACCTTGTTCTACATTCCACAACTCAACACGATCTAAAAAAGGTCTTTCACGAAAATATAAAGGATGACCTTCTAAAATGAACAGATTTTCATTACTTTTATATAATTGAAAAGGCCCTGTTCCAATTAGCTCTCCTGCTTCATCTTCATTCACGATAGAACACTGTTCTGCACTTATCATATGTAAAAACATTTTATTTTCCGTATGTAATTGAATTTCGACAACATAGTCATCCACTGAACGGATACTTTCAACGTGTTGTAACATCCATGCGTGTGCATTATTTTCCAGCTTCATAAATCGATTCAATGAGTATATAACATCATGTGCAGTAAGTTGTTTTCCATTATGAAAGTGAACTCCTTTTCGTAAATAAAACGTCCATATTTTTTCAGCGTCATTATATTCCCAGTGAAATGCAAGTCTTGGCTCTATAATGTTTGTATTACCGTCTACATACACGAGTGTGTCGAATATATGTTTTACCATATGACATTCTGAACGCATTGTAGCGTATACAGGATCTAATGTGATATCTAAATTCATTTGTACTTGCAACCGGAGTACATCTCTTCTCCCTTCAGATGTCATTTCAATCTTATGACCAAATATTGAATCCACCCAGCAGTGATATTCTCCCTTTACTGACGGAAAATGTGAGCTATAGCGTTCCACAAATATGCTTCCGCTTTTCACATCCCCTTTTTTCGTTATTTCTTTTCCTCTATCTAAAATTAAAGATATCGGGTGCTTTTGAAATATTAACTTAGAACGATTTCCCCTGCCGCGACCTGGAAACCATTTGATCCAATTTAACTCATCTAATTTTTTTATAATTAATTTACTATTACGCTCTGTACAAAATAATGTTTCAGATATATTTTGCACTGTTACTTCCAATCGTTCTCCCTCTTTTTTCCCTTTTCCATAAGCAATCCATAGTTCAATGTATTGATCTAAAATAAACATCATAATCCCCCTAAAAGGTGAAAAATACTCCCTATTGTTTCTACCCTTTTTCCAATTCTTCTTTCATCTTATCATTTCAATATAGAAAGGAGGAATTAATATTGAATTATCTCTTACTTCGTTACAATAAACCTATTTTTATTAGACTGTGTGGTGAATTATTAACCCGAACGACTGAATCTATGCTAGCTATCATTATGATTATTTACGTTAATAAAATGTTAAACGGCAATGTAATAATAACTATGCTGATTTTCGGATTACAGCCACTTTCAGACATTTTGTTTACACTTATTGCTGGAGGGATTACTGATAAATATGGTCGAAAAAAGATTATGTTACTCGGCTTATTGCTACAAAGTGTTGCAATCGGTAGTTTCGTTTTCGCTCAATCCGTTTTTATATTTGCACTGTTATATGTCATTAATGGCATTGGCCGTTCCTTATATATTCCGGCTCAACGTGCACAAATTGCTGATTTAACAAAAAAAGAGCAGCAAGCAGAAATTTTTGCTCTTCTACAAACGATGGGAGCAATTGGATCTGTAATCGGCCCTTTAATCGGTGCAAGTTTTTATAATACTCACCCAGAATATTTATTTATCGTGCAAAGC
Organism: Bacillus sp. L_1B0_5; assembly: GCF_000836715.1. Lineage (NCBI taxonomy): Bacteria > Bacillati > Bacillota > Bacilli > Caryophanales > Bacillaceae > Bacillus > Bacillus sp. L_1B0_5. The sequence continues at coordinate 21,045 of NZ_JXIS01000099.1, forward strand.
GTAACCCTTACGATATATGCCGTTGTTGTTTGGACACAGCTCCCAGAAACCGTTCCACCTATAAGTAAGTCAAAACAAACAGTTGAGGCAAGTTCACCAAAGCAATTTGTTTTTAAACATTACGCCATATTCGGTCTTATGGTTTCTACACTTCCTATTAGCTTTTTTTATGCACAAACTGAGACGAATTATCGTATTTTCGCAGAACATGTATTTCCTAATCTCGTATTCATACTCGCATTTATTTCAACATGCAAAGCCATTTTGGAAATCATTCTACAAATCTTCCTCGTAAAATGGTCTGAACGATTTTCTATGGCGAAAATCATCCTTATTTCTTATACCTGCTTTACAATAGCTGCAGTTGGCTTTAGTTATTCAACGACGATATTGTCGTTATTCTTCACCTTACTCTTTTTAGTCATTGGAGAAAGTATTGCTCTAAACCATTTATTACGATTCGTTTCAGAAATTGCACCTCCTGATAAACGTGGGTTATATTTTTCAATTTACGGTATACATTGGGATATATCTCGAACGTGTGGACCAGTTATTGGTGCAGTTTTATTAAGTAAACTAAGTGGTAGTATGCTTTTTTATATTTGCGCTTGCTTCTTATTAGTTGGGGGCATCGTTCAAGCACTGTTTGTTCAACATTTGGAACGTAAAAAAATCGTGAACCATCCTACACATAATTTATAGGTTACTACTTTTTCAGTAGGTCAACATTCCTTATTGGATGCATGCAAAAAAACAAAAGTGAAGTATTTCGCATATGAAAGGAGAAGTTCCTTGTTTACAACTAAAAACACCTCACTTAAAGAAAGTGAGGTGTTTTTGAAATCACTTAATTTCTTATCCTGCCATTTTATTAATACTATCCTCTGGTGAAAATACGGAAATATGATCTACCTTACCAGTCGATTTTGGAATGACAAATTTTAATTCATACTGGTTATTTACTTTGTATACATATATTTTGTCTTCACCATTCTCTTTAACTGAAGATGGTTTTCCTAATGCTTTTTCAATTTCTTGTAATGTAATCGATTTCAGTTCTGCATGATATGAGCGTACATCAAAAACTTGTGACCCTTTATTAAATCCAAAAACAACATTTTTATTTGTAAAAGTTGCATATATTCCGTTCCCTGCTTGTTCGGTTTTATTCGCTTTCCCCCATGCTTTTTCTATTTCTTCAATATCCCCTGTATGGGCTCCAAATGGTACATTAGGTACTTTTCCTTCTTTTGCTAATTCAAACAAATCTTTAACGTGGTTAATCGATTTTTGATTAAATGTTCTATTTTTCGAATCTGGCTCAGTTGATGGTTTTGTTGTTTTTTCATTACTTGGTTTTGCTTCAGGATTTTTCTGTTCTTCTGAAGAATTGCTTTGTTCATTTTTATTATTTTCCAAGGTCGGATTTGTTTCCTTTTTTTCGTCTGTCCCTTTACATGCTGCTAGCGCAAACATGCATGCTAAAGCCAAAAATAACATGACTATTTTCAAATACCCTTTCATCATTTTACCCCCTATTGCATCTTATTCATTTCGATAACCAACCCATTACACTACTTTTCAAATTATGTTTGTTCCAAAAAGTCAGTGCTTCATTCTCTCCAAAGGCTTGTACAAAATATGTTACAAGAGCTGTTCCTAAAAAGTAACCAAGTCTGTTATATCCGAAATAACTACCTCCCGATAAACGGAACCATTCTTTCTCTTTTTCATCTGTCCATCCTTCAACATAATCTTGTAAAAAACGTTTCTTTATTTTCTCTTCATTTTTTTTATAATATTGTAGCCATGGATCCCCGTCACTATTATATGAATAGTAAACAGACTCATTTAAATCTTTAACGATTTTTTTTGATAAATAAGTTGCAACACCTTCACGATACAAACTTACCGACGCATCGGTCCACTCAGCCCTAGTCCAATCCATCCCATTATTTTGTAGCATAACATTATGATATATATGACCTATTTCGTGAGCAGCAATAACACGAAGATGATTCAAATCTGGAGATAATTTTTCTGCCGCAAAAAATATATCTCCAATGATTTCCCTTTCTACAAATGCATTTGAACCAAATCCACCAACGAATAAATGAAATTTCATATTTACATCAAAGTTATATTTATTACGATATTCATTTGTTACCTCTTGAATAATGATTGGTAATGATTCTGCAATAATACGAATATCTTCTATTTTTGCGGGATATTGTTTAATGGCATTTGAAAGACGTTCTTTCGTTTTAGGACAATGATACTTAAAGTATTCTTCAAATATCTCTGAATGTGAAGTAAAGTATCGATTAAGGACTTCTAATTCTAAATCGTCACTTTCCCATAATTTTAAAAAACTTGGAATTATATTGTTAATCACTGTATTCATCTCCTTATTTAAACCTTCTCTTCTCAATGATAATATCCTCTATCTATAACTTAAAACATGCTGTCACAACAGCTCCTTGAAACAGAAAAAAACCAGTAGGAAGTGATTACTCTTTTCCTACTGGTTGAAATGAAATTAAACGGTAAATCTTAGTTTCTTAAAAAATGTAGCGATAGCGCTTTTTACAGTTTCAAAATTATAAGCAAATGCATTATCTCCACTTAATGATGAAATACATGTTAAACCTGCAGCTTTAATAAAAGCTTTTACATCTACAAGCATAGAATTAGCCTCCATGAATTTAATTATAATCATTATAACAGGTGTTTTACGATGCTAACATGAAAGTAATAAATAATCCTACTTAACAAATAAATTTCTATTATTAATTTATCCCGCTATTTGCCGGGCAGTAAGATCCCCACGTGGAAGCAAAGAAGTTAGATGGGGGTAAGGGCTGCCCGTAAAAGCCCGATTGGTAGGGCTAATAATCAGTGGGGATGAACCCCCCCCACTGATTAAAGCTTCACTTTATTTAGCTCAAAGTACACCATTTCAATGTCATATAAAAAAGCTGCCCCAAAAGGACAGCTTTAAATATGTATATTACACTTCGATTGACTTACCGTCTTCAACAATATGATAAAGTAAGTGAGCTAAATGATGAATTGGACCATATTCTTCCTCTTCCTCATCTGTTTCACCTTGGTATTCCAGATCATTTAAGTATAGTGCTAAAAATTGATAGTATAGTTTTAAATCAAATCCATAACACGCAGTTGGTTCTTCATGATCTCCTTCATATTGTAACATTAAGTATTGATCATTTCCTTCTGCATCTTCTGCATCAAAGAATACGAAGAAGCCAACGTTTGTATCTAAATCAAATAAATGACGAGTACCTTTTTCAGTTGCTTTATTGAAGTCCTCTTCACTTAATTTATGTACTGTTGTCGCTTTTGCATTATCTTCTTGATGGAAATTTACTGTAAATGATTTCAATGCTGACACCTCCTGATTGTATAATACTAGCATAACATATAAAAAGGACTGCTTACAAATGTAAACAGTCCTGCTACATTCATTTCCGCATTGCTCGTAGTAAAAAACTCACAATGAAGATCAAAATAACCGCACCAATTAAAGCAGGAATGATTGCAAATCCGCCTATTACAGGACCGAAACTACCAAGTAATTTCGTACCAATCCAAGAACCGATAATACCAGCAATAATATTACCAATTACACCACCTGGTACATCCCTTCCAGTAATTAAGCTTGCAAACCATCCTAATAAACCACCAACGATTAAAGACCAAATCATATAATAACCTCCTTTATATTTAACCAATCAAAATATAATTAGAAACAATTGCTTACCATTAGTTATGTGACATTTTTCATAAGTTATTCATGCTGCTCAACTATAAGATTTTTGAGAATAATACACACCGATAAACTATTTTTCGAACTAACGATTTATCCGACTTGTTATTACACACATTAAGGACAATCTGGCTTCAATATTGTTCGCATAAACTCTTCTTTAAAAGCAGGATAGTTAAAACCAACAGCAATTCTCTGAATCGGCCGATCATCAAACCTTGTTGGTTCAGCTATTTTTCTAAAGTCAGCTACACTTTGGCCCCTAGTCACATCATTTGTCGTACTAATCCACACTGCCGATTTTTTATATTCGAAAATACTATCATTTATAAGCGAGACAAACGGTAGTAAATCGTGTATAGGACTTCCACCAATACCCGGATATTCTTTTTTATAAAAATTCTCATAATAAAAATCAATCATTGGTTTAATGAGTTTCGCCTGTCCAGTTCCTTGTTTATCTATTATATTGGCCATTTCAGGCGTAATAAGCGCACCCTGTGTTACATTTAACGGGTATATAGTAGCGTTTTTCGCATATTTCATAACAATATTTGCTGCAATTGGATCACCATAAAAATTCGCTTCAGATACTGGTGTAACATTACCTGGAAATAGGAAAGCGCCGCCCATTATATAATACGAACAAATACGATCCATTATATTTGGATACAATAAAAATAACGTAGCAAGCGTCGTTAGTCTTCCTGTCGCCACAATTATAATATCTTCTGGACAAGGTTCGATTAATTTGATTAATTCACAAAAATTTTCTCGTTTACAAATTCTCATCTCAGGTGGAATAATAGGACCTAAACCGTGATCCCCATGGATTTCAGGGAAAAACAAAGGTTCTTCAGCTGTCATCGGCCTACTCGCACCTTCAATAATTTTCACTTGTGTAGCATAGTACCTTTCTAAAAAATAAACATTTTCCGTAACGATATCTCGTGATACATTCCCGTACTCTGCAACAATACCTAGAATATCTAATTTACATGTTTTATTTGCATAAATTAACGCTACGGCGTCATCAATACCAAAGTCTCCAAAAAAGATGATTTTCTTATTAACTATTCTCACCTCTCTTCAGCATAATCTACTATTATTATTATGTGAAAAAGACAAGGCGGTGAAACAGCGCAAACTAAAAAAGCCGCCTATTTATTGGCGACTTCAATCTTTTTATAAGACAAATATGCTAGTACATTTTTACTTGAATCGTATTTCGGGTTATTTCCTTTTCTTGGCTCTCTCATATGTGTCTTTTCAAATCCAGGAATGTCCGGCATTTTCCCCATAAATTCAAGCATTTCTTCCTCAGTACCTTCAATGCGTACACGAATCATTATAACTATTCCTCAATTCTCAGTTTCTCTGTACTTAGTATATCGTACTTCAGAAAGACTGCAACACATTTATCTTTTTATTGTTTTACTTTTTTTACATATAAACATAGCCATTTCAGTATAGAACGAATCTACTTTATTATTTTTAAGTTGAATATTAAAATATTCTTTCATTTCGTTTGGTGCTTTCATCATACATTCTGTTAATTTTTCACGCTTTTGTACAGGGACATCCATCATATTACACCACCAGTCAAAATCAAACTTCTTATCAAAAGTAAGACATGACTGCATTTGCAAACCGTTTTTTTCTAATAAAGTAAGCCATTCTGTCTTTTTTAGAGCTCGTTCATGACTTGGGTCCCGCTTTTTTTCTATAAAATTATAAAATGTATCATATTCATTATTTTCTGGCGAAACATTATCTATTAAGATGAACAACCCATTATCCTCCAACGTACGATTTACTTCATAAATAAATTGAGCCGGATTCGTAAAATGATGGGCTGCAATCCGGCATGTAATTGTATCAAAAAAATGGTCTACAAATGGTAAATCCTCTGCGTTTCCTGCTACAAAAGACACATTTTCATGACCATTCTGCTTTATAAAACCTTTTGCTTTTTCTAACATCTGTTCTGTTAAATCAAGTGCAACTACTTCTTCAAACATAGGTGCTAACATATTCGCAACATGTCCGCCACCAGTAGCAACATCAAGAAGACGATTATTATGGCGAGATTCAACTTGTTGAACTACATGCTGTAAGTCCTGTCCTTTAGCATGTATTTTACTATTCACATACTTATCTGCATTTCTGCCAAACTGTTTTTTCACAAGTTCTTCTTTACTCATATTATCATCTTCTTTCTATTGTTATTTACATATACGATTCATATAATTATTACAATTCTCTTCATGTATTTTCAAATCCTCTTTTCATCTCACTTCTCATCACATTTACCTAGCATTAAAATAGCATAATTTTACGTTTTACTATTAAACAAAAAAGGCTACGGGAACTTGTCCCATAACCTGACTAAATATTTATTACATTTTTGTTTCTTCGTATATATCTATATAATATAAATCCTCTTTCAACTTCATAATAACATCTACTTCGTTATAAGTAGCCTCACGAGCATGTAAACCTAATTGATTCATGCCAATCCATATCCACCCAGGTGTATGATATAAAACATCTATGTTAAAATAATCTAATTTAGTAAGCTCCGATGTAATAAATTTATCTTTATTAGCGATTTGTTTATCTAGTAAACCATATTCTTTTCCATTTTCAAATAGTGATATAAATTTCCCTACAATCGGATGTTCACGAACGATAAAATGATATTCCTTTTCCTCTACATTTGCCACAATCAAACGAGAAACAGATAAATCAGCCCCCGAATTCGACATATTTGTTTATTCACCTCCTTATATAGGTTTCTTCGATATAATAACAAATGAATATTCAAATTAAATTAATATAATGTAAAAAATAAAAAAGCTGACTTCCCTATAGAAATCAGCCTTTACAATTTGATCAACTTTATACTTTTACAAATCATTATAATGTTTCTTTTTCCTCATCATTTCCGGAAACTAAACTTCCTATAGCATCTGCTGTTACTTCCACTACAAATTCACAAATACCTGCTACAACTTCTCCAATTACTTCATCCATCTTTTTACCCCCTTATTTTATGTAACTTATTTGTAGTATAAAAGAAATTGATGAATGTAAACTATCGAAAAAGGTGACATAAACCTTACAGAATTGTAAGCTCTTTCATCCCTTTACCTCCCCCCTTTGAAACTCCAAGTATTTTTAGAAGACATATAGGCCATCATAATATGAAGCAAGTAATAATCAAGTATAAGGAGGCGTTTAATATGTATTACGTAAAATTAATTAAAGGTCAATCATTCTACGCTTTTGATCATCGTTTCTTAGTGTCTGAAGAAGAAAAGGTTTCAGAGAAAATTTATAATTACTTACGACGCAATGAATTTTTTGAAGTACGTAAAGAAGAATATTCTGCTTAATTACAAAAAGCATTAAGAAAAACATCATCTTATTGTGATATATTCTTGATGCTTTTATGTAAATTACTTCTTTTCAACAATTGTTGTGTACTCTATTAAAATATTCTAGTATTTGTCCAAGCTAATTCATCACTGCTTTCATATTTTAGTATATGAGGAGGTGACGAACATGACTCATATCATTGATTACCAAGCTACTCAACCTATTAGTAAAACTGGTGAAACAACTTTTGCAATTCCAGCTTCTCCAGATAAAGCAATTCTTGCACAAATTAAATTAAAAATTTCAAGAAGAGACGCACGTAATAATCGTGTGGAATTAATTGCTACAGTTGGAGTTGAAGGTATAACTGAGATTTCACAAGTTTTATTCCGAATTTTCCGTGATAACGTTGAAATTTTCAATGCACAAGTAGGTATTGAATCAACAGACTCTGAACAATTCTACGCTCAAACATTTCAAGCTATAGATCAAGATTTAAACTGCGGCACTCATGTATATTCATTAACTGTAGAAAACCTTACTAGTGGTGCAAGTGCAGAAGTTGTTGGTCCTCTATCTTTTAGCGCTTTAGCTATTGGACAAGAGCGTAAATGTTGCTAAGTGAAATTAATGTTTAATTTTGTACTTGAGAAAAGCAAGACGTAGTTATACGTTCTTGCTTTTTTATATTTATCCTTACTTTCTATTAGCTTTAATCATAATTTTTTGCATTTTGATTCACTTATTTCATCAATTAATACATTAAATTTTTGACAAATCAAAAAGATTGAAATCCAATTATGAAACACGTAATATAGACTCTGACTCTAAAAAAGTTCGTATAAAAATACTACATAAATAAGGAGGTTTTATATACGAGTTTTTCATTTTAAAAGACGGAGAGGTTTTATGTTATGTGGCGTAATAAAAACGTTTGGATTGTTTTAATTGGGGAGTTTATTGCAGGTCTAGGATTATGGCTTGGTATTCTTGGCAACCTTGAATTTATGCAAAAATATGTCCCTTCTGATTTCATGAAATCAGTTATATTATTTATCGGACTATTAGCCGGTGTTCTAGTTGGACCTATGGCTGGCCGTGTCATCGATCAGTATGAAAAGAAAAAAGTTCTTCTTTACGCTGGGTTTGGTCGAGTTTTAAGTGTTATTTTCATGTTTTTCGCTATTCAATTTGAAAGTATCGCATTTATGATTGCATTTATGGTTGCTCTTCAAATTTCAGCAGCATTTTATTTCCCTGCATTACAATCTGTAATTCCACTCATCGTACGTGAGCATGAGTTATTACAAATGAACGGTGTACATATGAATGTTGGTACAATTGCTCGTATTGCAGGTACTTCACTTGGTGGAATTCTTTTAGTTGTGATGAGTTTACAGTACATGTATGCCTTCTCAATGGCAGCATACGCCTTATTATTCCTCTCGACTTTCTTCCTACAATTTGAAGACAAGAAATCAACAGCACCAAGTAAACAAGCTGCAAAAGATAATAGCTTTATGGAAGTATTTCGTATTTTAAAAGGAATTCCTATTGCTTTTACAGCACTTATATTAAGTATCATCCCTCTATTATTTATAGCGGGGTTTAATTTAATGGTTATTAACATTAGCGAAATGCAACATGATCCTACAATTAAAGGGTTCATATATACAATTGAAGGTGTCGCATTTATGTTAGGTGCCTTCGTAATTAAACGTCTATCTGATCATTTCAAGCCTGAAAAATTACTATATTTCTTCGCAGTTTGTACTGCTTTTGCACACCTATCATTGTTCTTTAGCGATATAAAATGGATGGCTCTTACATCATTTGGTTTGTTTGGGTTTAGTGTTGGCTGCTTCTTCCCTATTATGTCGACGATTTTCCAAACGAAAGTTGAAAAAAGTTATCACGGTCGCCTCTTCTCATTCCGTAATATGTTTGAGAGGGTTATGTTCCAAATCGTCTTACTTGGCACAGGGTTCTTCTTAGATACAATTGGGTTACAATATATGGTTCTCATCTTCGGAGTCGTTTCATTATTGATTATTTCTATTTCCCTTTCTAAGCAGAAAGATTATGAAAAACAGCATTCGCAATCTGCGAATTTATAAAATAAACAAAGAAGTATGGATATAATATTGAATCCATACTTCTTTGTTTTATAATACGCCTATTTATTACGTTTATTGAAATTACCTAAAGGAGTATCCCCCTTTTATTTCGAATAGATTATAAAAAGTACTCTTCATAAAAGGAGTGGTAAAGTGTCTGATGGCATCGAAGTATTTATTGTCCTGCTCTTTGCAATTGCTCTGTTTAGCATCCTAAACTTTTTAGCCATTTCCTTATCTGGACATAGTTTAAAAAAAAGAATCGTGGCAGGTTTCATATTTTTACTACTGACTCCCATTATCTTTTTGACTATCACAACATTTGCTTCTATATTCGATAAAGCAGGATTTGGTGCAGGTACTTTAGCCTTTATGATTGCAAGCGTATATATATTAAATGGAATAGTGATCCTGCTTTCCTCTTTATTTATCCTTAAAAAAGACATAACGTAGGCTATAGTACTAGCATGAATCTGACTTTACACTAGATTCATGCTTATTTAATTTCTCCTAAATTTTTATATGAAATTAAATAATTCTTTAAAAAAATTTAAACTTTATTTATTATAATATCCCTATCGTATTCGAACGTTTATTCAAATTTAAAAGAAAGGAGCACAAAATGAAAAAGGTTCTACTTACAATTCCTATACTAATCATCCTACTTAGTGGATGCAGCAATAACGATATATACGGTTCTTGGGAAGTCGTTGACAATAAAAATGGTGAATGCCCTGTATATTATAAATTTGAAACAGTTGTCAAAAAAGAAAATAAAGAGGAAATTGTGCAAAATTTAGTAGAAATGCAAACAACAAAGAATAAAAACGATTTATATAAAGGCTCATTTGTCAAAAATTCTAATGTATATCACATTGATTATGGTAATTCATTTACATCAGAGCAAACTTTAAAAGTTGCCGACGATACATTAAATGTATACTTTTTGACAGCTGAAAAATTATGCACGTATAAAAAGAAATGATTACATTTCAGAGGAAACGCAGAAAATATTTTCTGCGTTATTTCACTTTAGAAATCTTCCACAAATACTTAATAAAAACTATAAAATAACTTAAGTTATATAAAATGAATCATATAATAGATATTTCAATTAACACGTCTACGCTATTTACATCGATACTTTTTCAAAACAGGCTAATCCTTCCTCTAAATTTGTCAATCGTTTTAATTTTCATAAAAAAATGATAAAATGTAAACATGTGTTTTCAGAATAATTAAAAACGCAGAATGAAAGCACTGTTTTTAGGAGGGGTTTTGATGACTTACACGTTAGCAACTAGAATGAAAGCATTCCAATCTTCTATATTTAGTGAATTAGGGGCCTATAAAAAAGAAAAAATTGCAGCAGGTCATAACATGATTGATTTAAGTATCGGAAATCCTGATATGCCGCCCGCTGATTTTGTAAGAGAAGCAATGGTACATACAGCGAGTGAAAAAGAGAGCTACGGATATACATTATCAGGTATTCAAGAATTTCACGAAGCTGTAACTGAATATTACAATAACACTCATAACGTTTTATTAAATGCGGATAAAGAAGTTTTATTATTAATGGGTTCACAAGACGGGCTCGTTCATTTACCTATGGTTTATGCAAATCCAGGTGATATTATATTAGTTCCTGATCCAGGATATACAGCTTATGAAACAGGTATTCAAATGGCTGGTGCAACATCTTACTACATGCCTTTAAAGAAAGAGAATGATTTCTTACCAGACTTAGAAGTCATCCCTGAAAAAATTGCCGATCAAGCGAAGATGATGATTTTAAACTTCCCAGGGAATCCCGTTCCAGCAATGGCCCATGAAGATTTCTTTAAAGAAGTAATCGCATTCGCGAAAAAGCATAATATTATCGTTGTCCATGATTTTGCTTATGCTGAATTTTATTTCGATGGTAATAAGCCAATTAGCTTTCTCTCTGTACATGGTGCTAAAGAAGTTGGCGTAGAAATCAATTCTTTGTCAAAAAGTTATAGTTTAGCTGGTAGCCGTATTGGATATATGATTGGAAACGAAGAAATTGTTCGTGCACTTACTCAATTTAAATCCAATACCGACTACGGTGTATTTTTACCAATTCAAAAAGCGGCATCTGCAGCACTAAGAAATGGCGCTGCATTTTGTGAGAAAAACCGCGATATTTATCAAGAACGGAGAGATACTTTAGTCGATGGATTCCGAACATTTGGCTGGAATGTCGATAAGCCAGCTGGTAGTATGTTTGTCTGGGCTGAAATTCCACAAGGATGGACTTCTCTAGACTTCGCTTATGCATTAATGGATCGTGCGAATGTCGTTGTTACACCAGGTCACGCATTTGGACCTCACGGAGAAGGCTTCGTACGTATTGCACTCGTTCAAGATAAAGAAGTGTTGCAACATGTTGTTGAAAACATTAGAAATAGCGGCATTTTCGTCCTTGAAAAAGTAAATGAATTAGTTAAAAATTAGTTCCCACTCCCCTGCTTAACTTTAGCAGGGGTATTATTAATTGGAGGTACTTTCATATGCATATTAAAGACACACTTCCCCATCGTTATCCATTTTTAATGATTGATAAAGTAACAAATGTAAAACAAGATGAATTCGTTACAGGATATAAATTCATTACAAATAACGAATGGTTTATAAATGATAGTCACAAACATATGCCTCATATGTTAATTGTAGAAGCACTTGCTCAGCTTAGTGCATTTGTACATACAAGTGATTCTGAAGGACTAGGATTCCTCTCCTCTTTAGATGGAGTTGAATTCCATGGAAAAGCATATCCCGGTGATAAACTTGATTTACATTATGAGCTAACGCGCAATCGCCGAGGTTTTGTTCTTGGTAAAGGTATTGCAACTGTAAACGACCAGCCTATTGTAACTATAGAAAAACTATTAATATATCAAGCAGATTAAAGTGTTCCTTATATCAGTTGGAAATATCTATTCTCAACCAATTAAATAAATAGGAAAACATATTACGTAGTTAGGAGCAGGAAAATGGAACGTACTATCGGTATCGATGCTGGAGGCACATTAACGAAAATAGCTTATTTTAACGAAAAAAAGCTATTAACTTTTAAAAAATTTTATTCTCATGAACAACATAAAATAATAGATTGGATTAAAAACAACAATGGCATAAAACAAATATGTATTACGGGTGGTAAATCGAAATTATTACAGCAACTGCTTACAGGTTCATATAAAATAATAGAGCTAAACGAATTTGAATCTACTCTTGCAGGTGTCCAATACATATTAAAAGAAGAAAAACATACTATAAACAATTTTATTTTAACCAATATCGGTACAGGTACTTCTATCCATTACGTTTATAATGAACAATATATTCGCGCTGGTGGAACCGGAGTTGGCGGTGGGACTATTATGGGACTTTCAAAATTGTTAACAAATATAGATCATTTTGAAGATGTAATCCCTCTAACAAAAGTAGGATCTAGAAAAGAACTAGATATTACGGTTGGAGATATTTATGGTGGTATTCTTTCCCCCATCGATAATAACTTAACTGCTAGTAACTTCGGAAAAGCAGCCATTACAGAATCAAATAATAGTAGCTCCGATATACTAGCTACTGTGCAAGGACTTGTCGGTGAAGTCGTTACTGCATTAAGCCTTCAATTCGCTGAAACAAAAAACATTGAACATATTATTTATATTGGTTCGACTTTATGTAATAACGTACAACTTCAACATATTATTAGTAGCTACACCGAATATCAAAATAAAACACCAATCTTTTTACAAGATGGTGGTAATAGCGGTGCAATTGGTGCATTACTTCATGCTACGAAATAAAAAGCTGACTTTTGTCAGCTTTTTAGAAATGGCACTTCAAATTCAATAATTGATTCCCCGTTCTCTCCAATTCGCTCCACGCTTATTCTATCAATCACACAATTTAACTTCCCATGAAAACTAGCAATCTCCTTCACTACTTCAGCAGCTAATTCGGCACTCTCTTTTCTTCCGACTGTTACATGCGGGATGTACGGAATGTCTTCTTTCAAAAATTGTAATAAAGGTCCTGTATATAGAATATTATGTAGTTCCTCTATTTGTTCTTTTCCCCTTTCAACTCGTAAAAACAAATATTCTCTTTCACTAGTAATTTGATTCTTAAATTCAATTTCTATATTCTGTATCGGTTTTGATACATTTATAATATGTAATTTCAGCTCATCATTTGAAATCGAACTTTCAAATGGGAATACAATTGTAATATGCGGTGGAATTAATCCAAATAAAGGATCATGTTTTTGCCTAATGTTCTCGATTTCGCTAATGAACATGTTGTTTAGAAAAAGTAAAATTGTACGCATTTTGATACTTCCCACTTTCTCGCGTAGTTTTTATATTTATCATATTGAATAGTAACTTGCACTTCAACAAATTATTTCGCTTACACATAAAAACAAAAAACTTCTCAAATAAGAAGTTTTCATATAGCATGATTATTATTTTCCCGCCAAACTTTTCTAAACTTTATATAACAAGCAATTCTCCATGGAATAATATACGAGACAGCAACAACGTAAAATAATAAACCAATCGTTTGTTGATCTAAATCAACGATAAATTGTCTTGAACCATATCTTAAAACAACAAGCGCAATAAAAGTAATTAAAAAAGCTGCACTTTTTTTCGTATAAATATTCCCATCATCTCTTCGCTCATAATTTGTTAATACTATAAGCGGCACAGCAAAAAGCACACCAATAAATACCGCTATAATTACTTGTAATATAGCTGGATGTACGGGACCTAAAAACCACACTATACCTGGTGTTAAAAATAGTAATGGCCATAAAATACGTTTTCCCGATCCCTTTATTGGCTTATGCATGGAGCGATAACGACGCCAAAATATTAGTAGTGCAATGCATAAAAAGACGGTTATTAGTGAGGACGTGTCTCCCATATATTTTCCTTCTCCCTAAAAGAATAATCTATCACTATTTTAAACTGTTCGTTCAAATGATACTTTACGAATAAATATACTACTAGTTATGATATAAAGAATTGTTAATCCAATTGAAATAACAATAAAATAAGGGATATCTATTAAAGATACATCATTTGTAAATAACAATCCTTTTATCCCTACTTCTCCATACAGCACACTATTTGTTGAAAGGAAAAGCGACCCACCAATCATGAGACCAATCCATTGAAATCTTTGCTTAAAAATTACTACTACTTGAAAGAAACATGCTATCGTAACATAAAATAAAAATTGTAAAATAAACTGTTGTATTAATTGCTCTCCAAAGTTAACATTTACTAAGTTATATTTTATATCTTGTAAAAACAGTATTTGAAGGAATGAAAACAATGCGGATTGCAACACAATATAACAAATCGCTCCGATAAAATATTGTATTCTCGTTATACCAAATGAAACTGCTAAACGAAATAAATCATCTTGAACAATGAAAACACTCCCTACTATAAAAATCATAATTGCAATTGAAGGATTATTGATAATTTCGGGTAAATAACCAACTTTCGCTTCATTTAAATGAGCAGCATATAAAGCTCCTTTTATTAATAAAGCTACAATCCAAAATATTAAAATTGCTTTATAATGAAAATTTATATGTAACCTCAATTGTTTCATTAACATCGTCATTCCACTTCACCACCAGTCATGTGAATAAATAGTTTTTGTAATGTAATTCTATCAATTACTAAACCTTCTTTTTCAAGAGAGTAACAATCTTCATTAGAAAGCTCTTCCCATATAACAGCAATACCTTTATTCCCATAAATTTCTTTATTTATAACTTTTTTATTAATCAAGAACTCCTCCACTTTACCTTTTTGCCCTGAAATAATATGACCTTGTTGCAATAAATCTTCCACTGTTGATTGAACACCAAGTGCACCTTCTTTTATGATAATTACTTCTTCAATAACATGGGTTACTTCTTCTACCAGATGTGTTGATAATATAATTGTTCTGGGATACTCCCCGTAATCTTCTAGTAGTAAACTATAAAATAACTCACGATGTGCTGCGTCTAATCCTGTAGTTGGTTCATCAAAAATAGTAATTGTCGCTCTGCTTGCTAACCCTTTAATAATTCCTACAACTGTTTGCATGCCATGAGATAGTTTATGGTATTTCTCTGTTATATTAAGCTGAAATTTACCCGCCAGTTCTTCTGCAAACTTCTGATCCCAATTTTTATAAAACATGTTACATATCTTAAAAATTTCTTTTACTCTATAACTTAAATGAGACTCTTCTTTTACTCTAACGAAACAAATATTTTGCATTGCTTTACTATTTTCAAATACATTTTCACCAAATACAGTTACGCTTCCACTACTTGAAGTAATTTGTCCTGCCAGTAAATTTAATAAAGTCGTTTTCCCTGCTCCGTTCCTTCCAAGCAAACCATATATTTTATGCTCTTCCAATAAAATCGTTACTTCATTTACAGCTATTTTCTTTTTATATTTTTTCGTTACATCTTTCGTTTCAAGTGCAATCATTCCTCTGTCCCCTCCTTCGTAATCTTTTGAATCATATCCATCAATTCATCTTTTGATATTTCTAGTACTTTCGCTTCTTCCCACACTTTAGGTAAATATTCAGTCATAAAAGTATTTTGTCTTTTTTTAAGTACAACTTCTTTTGCTCCTTTTGCAACAAACATCCCGATCCCTCTCTTTTTATATAAAATCCCCTCATCCACTAATACATTCACCCCTTTAGCTGCAGTAGCCGGATTTATTTGTAACATCTTCGCAAATTGATTTGTCGATGGAACTTGTTCTTCTTCAAGCAATATGTCTTTTAAAATATCAGATTCAATCGTTTCTGCAATTTGTATGTATATTAATTTATTTTGTTCTAGAGTCGGCTTCACATTTTCACCACCTTAGGTTCATAGGTTCATTACTTATGTAATTAACCATATCACATAGAATTATTTTTTTCCATAAATTTCTTTTACAAAAAAAGAGAGTCATTCAATTAAGAATGTCTCTCTTTCTAAAAATTCGAAGTTTCAACTCTTGTTCTCAAATTCTTTTCATTTATACCATTTTGACAAAAATTAAACTGTTGTCCCTCAATACATTTTGTACGATCTACTACTTGCCCTAAATGATAGCTTGTATGCTCAACTAAATGTAATAGACTTTGAAGATCAATATGCCTTTTTTCTTCCCAGACCTGTATATATGCTTTGCCCCACTCATCAAATATTTCTTCAACAGTTTTTAACAAAGCTTCAGAGCTTATTTGTTTCACTGGAAAATATTCTTCAATTCCATTTTCAAAAACTATATTTGGATCCTTATAACGCCTTGTATTTCTCTATAAATGTTCACAAATATGTAGTACGATTCCACCAATTGAATTAACAGAGGTCTCTTGTTTCCACAAATCTTCTTCACTAACGAGCCTAATTGCCTGTACTAATTTAGGTAAATAATGATCCTGCATTCTATGATAAGAAATTTTGTATACTAACTCCATCTTCTCCCCTCCATTATTTCAACTGGCTCACTGGATATTTAGCAAATAAAGATTTCCGAAAATCTTTATCTTCCACAAGCATTTTAATTTTTTCTTCATTGCCGTTAAAAAACTTTATAACTTTATTTTTATCCCATATATCTTTTTCTTTGGGAAAATCATCGAATTCCCTATGCAAAATTGATAACATTTCTTCCCTCGTTATCTTAAAGTTTTTATTTTCTATTTGAAACTCATAAGCTTTTGCGTTTGGTACTAAAATTACTAGATAGGTAGCATTAAAGAGAAAATTCTTCTTCATCGTATCTTTCTCATCAAACCAATACGTCTCAATCATTTCTTCTGTAAGAGCCCCACTCTCTTTTGCACCATAGTTCACTTTTATATTTTCATTTTCTAAACTTATACTTTGAACTGTTCCACCACCGGGTAAATGATTAATAATTGCAACCACATCTGAATTATTACCAACGTATGTCCCAGTATATTTCTTAAAATCATCTGACCTAACATCATATATATCTTTTATTCTTTCTCCGTTAGAACAAGCCGTAATGAATAAAAAAATTGTTAGCATAACGATCATGTTATGATGCATATATTTCATTTAGCATCCCCCATTTTTATCGATATTTCGTTAATTACAATATTTACTTTCAAATCCCTTTTAAATATACGCATTTTAATCAAAATTAAAAATTTTCATTTTTTATGTTTACAATTATCCATTAATTGTATATACTTACTAACGTAAGAAAAAAATTCTAAAAGGAGGTCGAAGGAAATGATGAAATTACAATTACATGCATTAACTTTAGCGTTAACTGCACCTGTGTTTTCTGGACAATTAAATATGAATTCGACCACCCTAATGGAGAATTGAAAATCGTACTTTATTTCATTTAATTCATAAATTCGCCACAGGAGGTCGTATACTTTCCTGTGGCTTTTTCACGCCCAGCCATAGGAGAACTGTATCTTCCTGTGGTTTTTTTGCGCGATTTTTTAGTCTCTTACATTATTTTTCTAAGAAAGGAGCAACATTCAATGACTATTAGCGTATTGTTTTTAAGTATTACGATTCAAAGAAATACAATTTCCAAAGATGAAATTCTTCATAATGAGCAAATTGAAAAAGCTATGAATGATGTTAAGGAGCGCCAAGCACTTTACTGTGATCACCTGTAATTCCTTTTCGAAAGGAGGAATTCATTTATGACTTTTCATATTTTCTTTTTTACGACTGTGCTTCAAAAAAATACTTTATCTGAAACTGAAATCAATCGTAAACAACAGTTAAAACAACTGACTGATAAAATAACTGATATTAAAAGTTCATACTACACTCAAATGTATTAAAAATATATTTTAAAGGGGTCATATATTCATGAAATTTAAAGCATTCTTTTTAACTATCACTATTCAAAAGCGTAAACTTTCGCAGAAAGAGATTTTACGTGAGCAACACATCCAAAGCATTATGGACGAAGTAAAAGAGCGCCAATCTTCTTATTACACTCGTCTTTTCTAAATCACTTATAAAGGGGGTCATAAATCTAATGAAATTTAAAGCATTCTTTTTAACTATCACCATTCAAAAACGTAAACTTTCACAGAAAGAGATTTTACGTGAGCAACACATTCAAAACATTATGGACGACGTAAAAGAGCGCCAATCTTCTTATTACACTCGTCTTTTCTAAATCACTTATAAAGGGGTAATTATCCAATGAAATTTAAAGTATTCTTTTTAACCATTACCATTCAAAAAAATACATTTTCCGAGTCTGAAATGCTTCATGAGCGACACATTAATCAGGCTATGGATCATGTAAAAGAAAGACAAAGTCATTACTGTAGTCACCTGTAATTTCTTATTACACTCGTTTTTTCTAAATCACTTATAAAGGGGCAATTATCTAATGAAATTTAAAGTATTCTTTTTAACCATTACCATTCAAAAAAATACATTTTCCGAGTCTGAAATGCTTCATGAGCGACACATTAATCAGGCTATAGATCATGTAAAAGAAAGACAAAGTCATTACTGTAGTCATCTGTAATTCCAATTCGAAAGGAGGAATTCACATATGAAGTTTCACCTTTTCTTTTTAACGATTACGATTCAAAAAGAAACAATATCTCAAAATGAATTAAAACAAGAAAGACAATATAAACAAGTTATTGATGAAATTCGAGATCGTAGAAGCAAATACTACACTCACCTTTAATCGTTTAACTATATAGAATTGAAAGGAGTCGATTATGATGTTGATAGCACGCTGTAAGGAAATGATTTGGATAGTTCAGAGGGATTCCACATAGTTTTATAGAGCTTATATCACACAAGTTTATCACTGAATTTGATGTATAAAAAATATATAATAAAATCAAATCAACCCACTTTTAATTATTTATTTATAAACAAAAGATACACCACTTAAAAAGCGGTGTATCTTTCTCAGGTTTCACTATTTCCGATTACTTCTCTTTGTCTTAAACAATCTCACTAAGTTCGAAACAACAGTTTTTGTTACTGCATAAACTGGTACTGCTAAAATCATTCCGATGATTCCAGCAAAGTTACCTACCCCTAAAATTAGAATAATAATTGTTAATGGGTGAATATTTAATTTCGAGCTCATAATACGTGGTGAAATAATATTACTTTCAAACTGTTGTACAATTGTTACGATAATAATTACGTATAATGCTTGCATCGGAGATACGAACAGTCCTACAATAACAGCTGGTGCTGCCCCAATAAATGGCCCTAAGTTAGGAATGATGTTTGTAAATGCTGCAATAATTCCTAAAACGAAAGCGTACGGTAAATCGATAATTAAATAACCGATAAAAGTAAACGCACCTACAAATATACAAACGAGCGCTTGCCCTTGAATATATGCAGATAATGTTTCGTTCGTTTCCTTAATGATACGAAGCCCCTCTTCACGGTAAGACTCGGGTAATAAACTTACCGCTTTTCCTGGAAAGGCATGTCCATCTTTAAACATGTAAAATAAAATGAACGGTACAGTAAATACAACTAATGCAACGTTCGTGATAATACCAAATAAAGCCGTTGCACTCGACGTAATTGTATTTGGTATATCTTTTAAGTATTCAATCGCATTTTTTTCAATTGTTTCAATGGAAACGTAGTTTTGTGTAGATAACCATTCAAACAACCTATGATGTGATAATTCTTGTATGTATACTTTTCCCTCTTTTATGTAGCCTGGCATATTTTTTACTAAGTCCATTAGCTGTTGTGAAATCGTAGGAACAACTACTCCAACGCCAACCGCAGTTAATGTTATGATAAAAAGATATAACAGTAATATCGCTAAATTTCTAGGTACTTTTTTATTCTCCAAAAAGATTAATACAGGATTAAATATGAAGTATAAAAAAAGCGCGATTAAGATTGGGAAAAACAATGTTGATATGAAGATACCAATCGGTTGAAATAAAAATGATATTTTTGTGCAAATAAATATGATTCCTACAACCATTAGCACTTCTAATGTCCAAAAGTGCACTTTTGATTTCAAAAAAACGGCCTCCTTTAAACTAGCACTTCTCTTCATTGTACCAAAATAAGCATGAATTTCACATAATATTTTCCTTTACAATATTCCAAAATGCCGATAAATACACTACAATGAGATTACATACAAATTTGCAGGTAAAGGTGATAAAAATGACACAATGCATCATTTGCAGAAAAGATACGAAAGAACTTAGTGAACAATATGTCATTCCAGAAATATTATGTGGATATTATTTCACAAACTCAATTTGTGATACTTGTCATGAACAAATGACAACAAATATTGATCGTCCTTTAATTAGGCATAAATTGAGTCAATTTAAGATTGAACAAATGAAAAGACAAATTGATTCTCCACTCTATACGAATGAGCACGGTGAGGAACTTGCGGCTGCTGAGACTGATGTTGTCGAAGTAAGCGACGAGATTCTTTATTCTAATGCATTAATTATGAAACTATGTAAAAAGCACGATATTTCCTTACATAATGAAATTTGGAAAGAGGAACGTGTAACGAAAGTAGCGAGTTCTATTCAACGTGAATTACTATTAGATAACCGTAAATATAAAATGAGTGTATTAAAAATGGCTTATACATTCGCTGTACAAGCAGTTGATGGCTACTTTGAAGATCAAGATGCAATTGATATTTCTACCATTCTCTCAAATGCAGATTTCGTGGAACTAAAAGAAAAAAGCATTGTACGTGATTTAAGCAAAAGTTCTTTATGGAATACGCTAAATACAAGTAGTGAAAATCATTACTTTATTTTACTTAGCGATAAAGACGGCCTGTTTTGCTTCATTCGTTTGTTTGACATCTTTGATGTTGTCGTTCATTTATCAGAAAAAAGATTTGACCTTCCATCGCCGATTGTCGGTGTAAATAATGTGAATACGCAGAAATTTTATGTCCAAAGTTTAAAACAGTATATGGATGGGCTGTTTAAAGAAAAAGCACCTACTATATAACAGGAACCAGAACATACGGTCTCCTTTCTTGATGAAAAGACACTGTGTTATAATGAGTATGAAAAGAACAATACAATCACATAAACCAATTATAAATTGTATATAAATAAAAAAGACTAGTGTGCGGCTACACACTAGTCCACGTAACTTAGCAGATTGGATTGTTCATTTATCCTATTTGTTTCTTACAAACAAAACAACCCACATTCTATAAGCATAGGTGGGTTGTTATTTTTTGAGCTTGTCTATTAAAACGACGACGAACGTTAACAATGCAACGAGAAACAGTCCACCTTGCAGTAGCAACGCTATTTCACTCACGTATTATCACCCCCCTCCTACTCGGAGAAGTGATAATTGAACAACCAACCGCACCTTAAGTTACCCTTTAATTTTACCATATTTTCTAATAATTTACGATGAAAACCCGCAAGCGAATAACTTGCGGGTTTTTTATCCCGTATTAACAGGCAGTGAACAAAATAAAGCAATAAATATGTGAAACTTTATTTCTCACTATTTTTTTAATGCATATGCATCAGCAATCATTTCACCAACAATTTTATTTTCTTCTTTCTTCTCGTCTTTCAATAATGGGAATAACAATTCTGCGACCTCATACGCTTCTTCTAAATGCGGATATCCTGATAAAACAAACGTATCAATTCCTAACGATTCATATTCTTTTATCCTTTCTGCTACTGTATGTGGGTTGCCTACAAGTGCAGTACCTGCCCCACCTCTTACAAGTCCGATTCCAGCCCATAAATTAGGGCTTATCTCTAACGACTCTCTCGTACCTTTATTTAAATGTGTCATCCTCTTTTGACCAACCGAATCATATCTTGCAAATGTCTTTTGAGCAAGCTCAATTGTTTCATTATCCACATATTGAATTAAACGTTCTGCCTCTTCCCACGCTTCTTCTTCTGTTTCTCTTACAATTACGTGTAATCTAATGCCAAATCGTACTGTACGCCCCTTCTCTTCTGCAAGTTTTCTTACTTCTTCTATTTTCTCTTTCACTTGCTCTGGTGGCTCTCCCCACGTTAAATATACATCACTATGTTCAGCTGCTACTTCTTTTCCAGCAGCTGATGATCCTCCGAAATATATAGGAGGATATGGTGTTTGAACTGGCGGGAATACAACTTTACTATCTGTAACTTGAATATGTTTTCCTTCTAAAGAGATCGTTTCACCTTGCAATGTCGATTTCCAAACTTTTAAAAATTCATCCGCTGCTTCATATCTTTCATCATGCTCAAGATATAATCCATCTCCTTGTAGTTCAACTGGATCTCCTCCAGCTACTACATTAATAAGTAGTCTCCCATCTGAAATTCTATCAAATGTAGATGCCATCCTCGCTGCAACTGTAGGTGACATTAGTCCTGGTCTCACTGCTACTAAAAATTTTAGTTTTTCTGTTTCAGCAGCAAGAGCTGAAGCTAACACCCAAGGGTCTTCACATCCTTGACCAGTTGGAAGTAAAACACCCGTATATCCTAAATAATCAGCTGCCGCAGCAACTTGCTTATAATAACCATATTCAGCTGCTCTTCCTCGTTTTGTCGTTCCTAAATATCGACCATCTCCATAAGCTGGAATAAACCATAATAATTCCATACCTTTACACACCCCTTATTTATTTTGAAATGTATACTAACACATTCTATATAAATTACCCCTAATAATTTATATGTTAATTCCCTGTCTCACCTTTAAAATTATCTCGCCATCTTAAAAACTTCACTTCTAGTAAACGTACTAGAGAGTCAGAAAACTTCCCAACAAATGCAAAGATAATTATGCCGACAAATACGATATCTGTATTTGAAAATTGCCTTGCATCCATAATCATATAACCAATACCTTCTGTAGATCCCATAAGTTCTGCTACTACTAAACTCACCCATGCAACACCTAACGATAACCTTGCTCCTAGTAAAAGGTTAGGCAATGCGGCTGGTAAAATTAGTTTCGTGATTAATTTTCTTTTGCTAAACTCTAACACTCTCGCAACATCAAATAACTTTGAATCCACACCTCTAATACCTAAAAATGCGTTTACGTATAAAGGAAAAAATGCACCATCTGCAATTAATAACACTTTCGATGTTTCACCAAAACCGAACCATAATACGAAAAGCGGCGCAACAGCTAAATGAGGTACAGTTCTTAACATTTGCACAGATGGGTCTAAATATTGCTCACTTCTCGTTGAAAATCCAACAATTGTTCCTAAAATGATTCCTAAGCCCCCACCAATAAAGAAACCAGCCGCAGCCCTGAATACACTAATACTTAAATGGCCGAATAACTCTCCTGTTTTAATAAGCTCTTGGAAAGCTAGAAAAATATCTAATGGTGTTGGTAAAACTGTTTTAGAAACAAGACCGAATACGCCAGCCAACTGCCAAATTATTAATATAATAACCGGTATAGTAATCGCCCTTACTAAAACTTTTACATTTAACTTTCGTACCTTCTTTATGCCATTTTTCTTAATCGTTATACTCGCTGGTTTCATAACAGCTTTCGTATTTTCCACTTTACAAAACCTCTTTTCACTTCGCTTTCAATGCTTTTTCTACGAAAGAATTATCTATAACTTTTTCCGTCTTAATTTCTTTCTTTATAGAACCGAGCTTATATTGAAAATCCGCTGTCTTTTGTTGTTCTGCTATTATTTCCTTCGTTACCGGAACTAAAATTGGTTTGTCGTGATTAAACACTTCTTTTACAATCTCTGCATCTATCTTTTTTACAGAAGTGTATACTTTTATTGCTTCATCTAAATTAGCATCTTGCCATACACGTGCTTTCTCATAAACTTTGAGAAATTTCTCAACTAATTCTGGATGTTCTTTCGCAAATTTTGTTCTCGTAATTAAAAATTCTGGTGAAGAGACATTTAATGTTTCACCGTCTGCAATCACCTTCGCACCTTTATTTAACGTATGTAATGATATGAAAGGGTCCCAAATCGCCCATGCATCTACTGATCCTGATTCGAATGCAGGCTGCGCTTCATCTGGTTGTAATTGAATGACATTTACATCTTTTGCATCAATACCTTCTTTATCAAGTGCTCGATACAATAAATTAAAGGCACTACTTCCTTTTGCTACTGCAATTTTTTTACCTTTTAAATCCTTTACACTCGCAATCTTGCTATCTTTTTGAACGAGAATTCCAGTTCCTTTTCTCGCATAACTTGTATTGGCGATTTCGGTAAATCCAATACCTGCTGCTTGCGCTGAAATGACTGGAGAATTCCCTACTTCACCAAAGTCTAACCGGTTTGATGCGATTGCTTCAAAATAAGGAGGTCCACTTTGGAACTCTGTCCATTTCACTTTAACTCCTTCTTTTTTAAACTCCTCTTCAAACCATCCCTTTTTCTTTGCTAGTAATAGCGGGCTTAATCCTTGCTGTATACCAATTTGTATTGTTACATCTTCTTTCTTACTACTTGCTGTACTTTTTTCGCATCCTAATAAAAACATTGATATAGCTAAAGCAAAAGAAAGAACTTTAAATTTTTTATACATATAAAATCACCCTTTTCCTATATACTTGTTTGAATCAATCCTCCATATTCAAACTGCTGTAATACTTTCGTTCGAAGTTGTTGGAACGATTGAGAAGTTTTATTTCGCGGATAAGGCAAATTATTTTCAATCACTTTATGTATTTTCCCTGGTTTTGCATTCATAATGATGATTCGGTTTGAAAGATATATCGCTTCGTCTATATCATGTGTAACGAATATCATTGTTGTTTTTTTCTGCTCCCAAATATTTAGCAATACTTCTTGCAAATGACTTCGAGTAAAAGCATCCAGCGCTCCAAAAGGTTCATCAAGTAATAATACATTCGGATCTCTTAATAACGCTCTCGCTATCGCAACACGTTGTGACATCCCGCCTGAAATTTCTTTCGGATACGATTTTTCAAAGCCATCTAACCGAACGATTTCAACCCATTCTCTCACCTTATCTTTCACATACTTATCTTTTAACGACAAATCTGCCGCTATATTTTCTTCAACCGTTAACCACGGGAAAAGCCTATGTTCTTGAAAAATAAAACCTTGTTTCTTACTCGGTTTTAAGATAGGCTCCCCGTCAATAACAACTTCCCCTTCAAAATCATTATCTAGACCTGCAACAATTTTTAGTAATGTGCTTTTTCCACACCCACTCGGACCAATTACTGTAACAAAATCCCCTTTCTCTAATTGAAAATTAATATTCTCTAATACTTGAACAGTACCAGTTTGTTTCAAAAAATATTTTGATACCCCATCAATTGAAACAGTCATTTCTTCCCCTCCTTAAAATGATTCATATAAATGAACAGATTCAGTATTTGTGCAATAAAAAAACCAAAGGCATTTTATCAACAGATAAAATGCCTTTGGTTTCTCCAATCAGCAATACGTTATGGAATTAAGTACATATTATACAAATATTTCCGATAAGTCAACTAGGTTTTATCAAAACATACATATGATTCGTTTGAACATTTCTACTGTTGTTTATTTGAACGATATCATTTACTTACTATTTTTTTCTGATCTTTAATCCACTGTAACCAATAAGAAAACTCACATGCTAAATGCATTTGATGGGATTTAATTAGGCTATTCGGACAAAGGGCTGGGAACTCAACAACTAGACTTACTTCTATCCCTGTATCAGTATCTTTAAATTGATGTCGAACTCCACCAATAGTAGTACCATCTTTCATACGTGCAACACCTGTTGATTGGTATCGATAAGATTTATCTCTCGGTGTTTTCAATCCGGTTTCATCACCAAAAACAATGAAAAATTGAACTGGAAACGGAGAATTACCAGTAGTTTCGATAACCTCTAATTCATTTTCCACAAAGGGTCTTAGTACATAGTGATCAGGACAAGCAGATAAATTCACTTTGTTGTTTTCACGTGATTGTTCAAGCATCAAACTATCAATTCCATGTATAGCTACTTCTGCTGTAATCCCGTCTAAATAAATACTAGTTTTCGAAATTTTTCGTCTATCACAAGATAAAAGAGTACAGATACGCATACCTATTGCACTTAATCTAAGTTTTGATTTCAACTTTTCGTACATTTCATTGTATGTATATCGCAACTTTATTTCCGTTAGCTGTTTTATCATGACGTCTGTATCATTTATTTCAAGCTCTTTATGTCCTAATGTATATAATACTTTTTTTATCCGTTCTCTTTTCCATTTTATAAGTTGTTCTTGTGAGATATTATTTCCATCGATAATAATTTTCATAAACTTTCTCCTTCCTTTTGATTGTATCGTAGTGTAGTTAATACTAAATTAACCATTTCATGTTTTGTATCTAGATTCAACTTTACTTCTGAATGAGCAATACTGCTAAGACCGTATAGAATAAACCCAGAAGCTAATAATGAGTTATCAGTATAAAAAAACCCTACGTTTACTCCCTCTTCAATTACTTGTCTAATTAACGGTTGCATACGTGCGAATAATTTCTGTTCCAGTTGAAAATGTTGTTCCGTCTGAAACGAACTCACATTTTTATAGGGTGCTAACTTTTCAATAAATGTCCAAAATATATCTAGTGAATCTTTCATCTTTTGCATGACAGACCGTTCATTTGAAACAAGTATTTCTTCAATTAACTCCATATTTTTCACAATAAAGTCATTTAAAACTTCATCAACAAAATTCTCTTTAGACTTGAAGTAATAATAAAATAAGCCTGTTGCTACATCAGCACGATTCACAACATCTTTTATGCCAAATCCTTTCATACCATTTTTCATATATAGTTCAAAACCAATATCCATTAACTCTTGCCGTCTTATATCTGGTTCTTTTGATATTCTTTTCATACGTCATCTCCTACAATGTTTTCACCACGACTGAATCTGATTCAATCATAAACGACTGAACTTGATTCAGTCAATATTATTTCATAAATTTTAAATCCATTTAATAACTAAGCAACAAAATTTCTACCAAAAAAAAGTAATCTCAAGAAATATGCTACTAACCTTAGATTTATCAAAAAAGTTAGACCATATAACTTGAGACTACTCATTTCCATTCAAAATATTTATGTAATTAAATTTTAGTTCTTCTGCACCCTGGCTGTCTCCAAAACTATTTGTGGAAGCTCTTTTTGAATGATTTCTTTCAGTCCATAAAGAGCTTTCTTCACATAACCACCTTCGAAATTTCCTAATGGTTCTGGTAATTCATCCTCATCTAATATGAAGTATTCTCCATTTGGAAGTACCATAATATCGATGATTAAATCTTCGAAGGAAACCACTTCGCCTTTTATTTGTGTGTTTTTTACGATATTAAAATAGGAACCTAAATACTTCCCTTTTATATCTCTCCATACGTATAAATTGTACGGACGATCTTTCCAATAATATGCGATTGTATAACTCCCTTTTGGGATTGTTAACTTAGTATCATTTGCAGTCATTGTAAATGAATACTGCACCTCGTGAAATAAAACGATACTTTGTGATTGCTTTTCAAGTAATAAACAATTGTGATCTACTATTGTTGAGTTATACCGGATTTTTCTTTCTATAATTTCACTTTTCGATGTAAGTAACTTATTCATTATTTTATTTCCCCTTGCACTAGTTCTATCCTCAATTATATCCATTTATCTAACGATAAAGAAGTATATAGTTTTTTATATAATGATTTATACAAGTACACAAGAAAAACTCCTTCTTATTTAGAAAGAGTTTTTCACTATCCATGTTTCATATTTTTTCACTTCTAACGGAAGCTCATTTGTTTTTATGTAACTAACAGCACTATTACTCATGTTTTAACTTTTCCTTAACCGCATCATAAAATTTTCGTTCTTCATCAACATTTAAGTGCACACGACTTACTGTTTTAGAAAATCCATATAACAACTGTGCTTTCACTGGCTCTTTTAATGTTATTTCAAAAGTAGCAGGTTCTTTTATGAACTCCATAACAGTTGCATCCAATACCTGTTTCCCTTCTTTTGCCGTTAGCAATTCATCACCCTTGTAGAACGCAATATTATCAATTTGTGTAAATGGTATAACAATTTTCTTTCCTAATCCAATTTGAATGATTACTTGTTCTTCTGTTACGATAAGTGGATTTTTACGCATCGCTTGTATTTCAGCTATAAAATAAATCATCGCGTATACATTTACAATAAGTAAAATCCATGCTATTACTGGATTCCACTGGTGTAGCAAATAATGAAAACCAATACTTTCTATTAAGGTCGCATGGATGATCATGATATATACACCTATTGCACCAGTCTTTTTGTGATATGAGTATACGGATTCACCTTCTGGTACTTTTTCACGCCACGATAAAAATGCATAATAGATTAACTTACACTCCGTTACAATGATATCTATTAATTTATTTCTTTTCATAGTAGCGTCAAACGCAGCATCAATTGCATAAGAAAATGAAGAGTACTCACTTTTATATTCTTTATATTTTTTTATTATGGTAGGAAGCTTTCTAACAATTTTATATAGAAGGAATAACTCTAAACATACAAAAGCAATTTCTCCTGCAACTATAATATAAGAAACGTATGAAAAATCTTGTAAATAGTCACTTGGAATAATAAATCTTGCAAAAATATAACCAGCTATTACAACAGGAACTATATACGTTAACGAGTATCTTTTTCGAATAATGAAGAAATACGTGATGATTGGAATGACAAACATGCAATCTAATAATGACCCAAGCACAACTTCTTTCGGCGCAGCTGGTACAATTGGAAGAGCATACAATAAATAGTTTGATAGCATAATTAAAGAGACGAGTCCAATCCAAATACCTTTTCGCCTTCGCGATAGTGTAACATTCATACGTTCACTCCTTTATTTAAAAACCTCATTTAAGTGGTCTTTATAAAATGAAATGGCACGTTCAAATTCTTTTACTTCCTCTACTTTCACGACAGTTTCAAGTAATAATTTCATCGCTGACTCGTGATCGTTTACGTTATATTTTGCTAATGATAAAAATACTTTCATTGGATCGTTCTCTGGGAATTTTTTCACCCCAGCTTCTAATACTGTAATTGCCTTTTCATATTCCCCTATACAACGATATGTACTTCCTAGACCAATATAAGCACCGCAAAGGGATTCGCCATCAAGTCCATTTGCGATTGCCTGCTCATAATACGGAACTGCTTCTGTTTCTAGCCCCATTACATCATGTATCCACGCACACTGATACAGTACTTCTGCATCCTTTGTAAAGTTTGTTAATCCTATAAGCATCTCTTTAGACTGCGCATATTTCTTTTCGTTTCTAAGTTTAATAGCTTGCTTTAATAAATGTTCCATAGAATCCACTCCTCACCAATTATTCTGTGTATAGCTCTTGATTGATATACGCTTCACATTCGTGTAAAAGTAAAATTCCCACCAATTAAAGTTTCGCTTACTTATTACTATGCGGATTCATTCTTATCTAAAAACTTAATTTTAAAAAGCAGTGACACGATTACATAATACTTCTAAGCTTTTGACAATTTCTTTCGCCGTTTCATCTTTTCCATTACACAACTTCCCTTTACCATCCTGTCCAATTACATAATGTACAGCTCCACGCGAATATAAAGAATGTGGTGAATTTGCAATCATTACATTCGCCCTTGCTTCTTTCATTCTATTTTTCGCTCTTTCAAACAGTTCTTCTTCATTTAAATCACTTTCAAGTTTAAAACCAACAAGTACTGTTTCTGGGTCCCATTCTTTTATTTGTTTTAATACTTTTGGAGCCTTTTGAAAGTGAATAATCGGTGCTATATCACTTGAAATTTTTCCGTCCATATTAAGAACATTACCATCTTGATCACAAATTTTCTCCACAATCCAATCTGATCCAGCCGCTGCCATAATGACTGCATCAACCTTTTCATGTGTGACAATACTTTTCATTTTATCTTGTAAATCAACAATTCCTTCAAATGGATGTAATTCTAACCCTCTATGTACATCGCTCGGTTTCTCCGCAAAATAACCGTGCAAATATATAACATGTGCCCCTTTAGCTATAAGTTCTTCTGCGATTATCCTTCCGATTGTACCTTTAGCCATATTCGTATGCCCGCGTACTTGATCCCATTTTTCTAGACAACCACCGCTCGTAATTAATACCTTTTTCCCCTTCATTGTAACCATCCCTTACTAATTTTTCTTACGAAACCATTCTGTTCCAAAGTCAACTATATCACGCTGTTTCATTAGACGACACGTTGCATTCCCTATCTTCCCGTTTTTTACAGTTCCTTTTCGCTCAAACTCCACACCAATTTCTACAAACTTCTCAGATTCGTAATCCATTTCAACAAACTCTTTCCACACTCTTTCACCGTTTTCTATAATAGGTGCTCCTACTTGTATTAACTCACATGCACCAGTACGCACCTCGGATAAATGAACAGACGTATTTGAATCATATCCAACACCAATTAATAATACGTACCCGTCTAAATCGTATATTTTTCTTAATGGAGATTCTTCTCCAAAGCTCATTGATAATGAATGGTTCATTGTTATTTCTACTGCATGTTTTCCCCATGCAGCAAAACTTCCTAACGGATGATTACTACGTACTACATTCGGATATGTACGAAAACATTCAACTATTTCACCCATTCCCCTTGTTGGGGTTATACGTGAATCAAATGCAGGGACGTTATCTCGGATAATTTGCCACCAGTCTTCCGGTACAGGTGGTCTTGACCAATGTTTCGGATCGGACAAATCCGAAGATTGCGTTGGCATTATTATCGTTCCTTCTTCCGTAACAACTTTCATTAATGCTTCTACTACGGCAACCGCACCACCAGATATCCATCCGATAGAACTTAGTGATGAATGAACGATAATTGTCATTCCTTTTTCGATTCCTAATGCTTTTAAATCTTTTGTTATTGTTTCGATTGTATTTGGAAATTGTGTGCTTGCTACTATTTCATTCATTTTCATATTGGTTCCCTCACTAGCCACGTAAATTTAAACTTTTATATAAATATATTATCATATTTTTCTTAATTTTTAACTTAATCATATTCATTACTACAAAAATATGTATATTGGTGTACTGAAGCCTCAAAACTCTATTAAAATCGTAGATATTGATGAGCGAGAGTTTTTTGAAATGAAGAAAAATGTAAATCTTATTTTTTTAAGCTATACTCCATATGCATATTTTTATACTATTTTTCCAAATAACAATGAAATCTTTCGATTCCCGTATATTTTTCTCCTAAACTTTTAACTTGAAAACCCATTCTTTTATAAAATTCTACCGCCCCATCGTCTGTCTCTGCTTCTATATAAGTCAATTGATATATTCTTACAATCTCTTTAATCATTTGCAGTGCAATTCCTTTTTGACGATAATCTGAAGCCACTGCTATATGACATACTCGTGCTTTAGTTGCTCCGATTACTTCAATACCTATACAAGCTTTTTCTTCATATTTGTACAAAGTCCCTTTATTACTTTGGTAAAATAATACTGCCTTCTTTAAGCTTATTTCATTTGGACCGACGGCATATTGTAGCACATTTAACATTGAATCTTTTTCAATTTGTTCAACACGCTGTAAATTCATATTTTCATCCCTTTCTATGAAAAAAGACTAACTCTTAATAAAAAGAGCTAATCTCATTACGCCGTTATTTTTTCTTCTTTTTTTACAACGACAGCCACATAACTATGAAGTATCATTCCAATAATAACGAGACTCATACCAACCCAAGATAAAGATGACGGAATTGGTGCAGATAACCAGATCAGCTCTCCTACTAGCGCAAATAAAACTTCACCTGACTGCGTCGCTTCCACTGTTGCTAGTTTTTGTGGATCATCTTTCACAAGATCTGTTGCAAAGAAAAATAATATTGTCGCGATTAACCCAGAACTAACTGCTACAATAAAACATTGAAAAACTTGGCTACTTGACGGTAATCCGCCAGTTGATACTTCGTAACCAGATAATAAAAACCAAAATGGTAAACTTGCTAATGTCATACCGAGTACTCGCTGAAATACATCTAATCCCCCTTTACAAACTTGCATCATTTTTCGATTTCCAAGAGGATACGCAAATGCTGCAATAAGTACAGGAACTACACATAAAACGGTTTCACGAATACCTAATGAAGAAGCATGTTCTACTTGCATGAGAACAACACCGAATAAAATAATGCCCGACATAACTAATTCCTTCATCGGAAGTTTTTTATGTAGTGGATCCACCGCAAAAAATGGTGTTAACAAAATCCCTGCAACGATTGTAATTTGCCATGTTGATGCAACGAGCCAACCTGGTCCGAACGCTCCAGCAAAACTAAGCGGTGCATAAAAGAGACCAAATCCAACGATACTCCATACTAACCATTCTTTCGGATTGTTTTTCATATATTGAAAGAGTTGCTTTAAGTTCCCTCTATACATAACAATAAGTAATAGCATTGGAACCATAAAATAATACCGTAATGATGCACTCCAAATCCAGCTTCCACCTTCTAAGTCCATTGCCCGGTTTAAAACAAAAGTAAAGGCAAAGAAAAATGATGCCAGTATCCCTATAACAATTGCTTTCATTGTAAAACCCCTTGTATTTAATTTTTAATCTCTACAACATATATTTTAGTATACGCGATGAAAAATCTACATACAAACTTACATTTCACTTTCCATTCACTTGCAATGAAAAAGATAATAATACATTCATTTATTATACTTAATATAAAAACATTAAACAGAAATAATTTTAAAAATAAGTTACTTCTATGGATGTGATAACACTGAAAATATACAGAGCCTCTATACAATCTATTTTATTTGTACTTTCTTTCGGAGTTGTTTTCCTTCTAATAAGTGTTTTATCTTTAATGGAAGAATTTGATTTACTAGGAATTATTTCAATATTTTTCTCCTTATGGCTACTAAAGTATGCCCTAACCTTATGGAAAACACGTGCAAGCGATATAGGTTCCTATTGGGATGATGAAGGAATTGTAGTAGATTTTCATGGGAATAAAGTGTATTGGTATGAAATCAAGGATATTACATACCAAAATTTTCAAGGGTCAAAATCTACCTTAATCTCGACCCACTATACTCACCATGAAAATATACGAATCCGCCATAAAAGATGGCTACCAACTATTGCACATTCAATTTACTGGTTTTCTATTGAAAAACCAAAAAATCATCATAAAAATTTAATGATAGCTTGGGAAGAAAAACAAACGAATAAAAATAAACGCCTCCTTTAATTATTATTTAGGGGCGTTTGTTTATTCAAAAATTAAAGAATATGCAGTTTATATTCTTTATATAATTTCCTCAATCGACTTATATGTGCTTGATGATACCGATTATGATCTGCTATATGCCAAATTCCCCATCTTATAGTCGCATTTTCCCCTTTTTCATACAAAACTTCCCGCGTTAAATCAGTTTCTGTTAGTTTCATACATTCTTCATAAAACAATTTTTGCACTGCTTCATAAGCTTGCATTAACTCTTGCAACGTGTATTTTCTTAAACTCGGTATTTCTCCTACTTCATTCAACATAGGACCATATTTATTTTCAAATGCTGTTGGAACATCTTCTCCCTTGAAACGATACACCCAATGTAAATCGACAACTGCTAAATGCTGAAGTAACTGCCCAATACTATTTTCATTATTTTCAGACCCTTTATAGGATAGTTCGTTCTCTTCAGTACCTTCTACTAACCTTTGCAATCTATTAAACGTATCAGCAACCGTCGCATACAAAATCGCTACTTGAGAGTCCATATTTCTTTCTAAATGGAGATCTTTCATACAAAACTTCCTCTCTTAAAAGAACAACACCATATGTTCATCATCACTATACACACCATTCATTTTTATAGCCCTTTTTTCAATTCCGTACGTTTTAAATCCCATTGATTCATATAATCGTTTGGCTGGTTCGTTCGTTGACACAACCCCTAAATTCAATTGCTCTAGCTTCATCTCTTTTGCCCTTTCAATTGCTTTACGTATTAAATCACGTGCAAGACCACTTCTTCGATTTTCAGTATCTATATACATTGCAACGATATGTCCTTTATGCTTATATGCGTCCTTTTCTTCTGTTAATAAAGTAACAACCCCAACTAAACGATTTTCATTATTAAAAGCACCAAATGTAAAACTACTGTTGGATGAAAGATTACTAGCAACTCGTTCAAGAGGGTTTTCTTGACGTACTGCTTCTTCATAAGTCGTTACAAATGCTTCTGGATTTACTTGTAGTGCTTGTAAACGTAACTCCCAATATTGTTTTGCATCCACTTTTGTAAGTAATCGAATCATTTTATCTTCCCCTTTTTAATTGACATAATATTTTTATAGGTTATTATTTTTTGATTCATACTCTTCTTTTAATATACTGTAACGATAGCGATGAATGAACTTTCCCTGTCTTAATCGATCATTTCTCATTAACCCTTCGCATACAAATCCGGCATTTTCATAACTCTGTTTAGCTTGTGTATTATCTTCATCTACACGTAACCAAATTTTCTCCAATTCAAACTGGGAAAAACCTATTTGTAACATGCTGTTTAGAGCTGCCATTCCAAATCCTTTACCCCAATAGTCTTTATTTCCAATCGCAATTCCTAGTTCTGCATTTTTATTTGTTTTATCAAAATTTTTAAGGTCTACCCATCCAATATGTATACCTTTCTCAGTAACGATCGCCCTTTGTTCATAACCATTTTTTCGGTTTATACAAGCTTCAATCCAGATTCTCGTATCTCCACGAGTGAACGGAGGATATTGGTTTGGTACGACTAAATGCTTTGTTACATCTCTATCTAACGACCATTGATAGCGATCTTCTACATCATCTAATGTCAATTCTCTTAATTGAACATATGGTACATTCATTTTTCTCTCCCCTTTTTATTTACCAATAGAAAATCCTTCGAACACTTTTCCACCATACTGTTCTAACGTCATTTCTATAAAATGAATTAATTCATTTTTCTCTCCCATTTTATAAAAATGATCAAAAGCCGCTACAAATTTGTTTGCATATTGCTCATCATATCTTCTTAGCACTCTAATAAACCATTTTGAACTCCCAAGCCACCTACCATTTACTCTTAATACATATTCATGTACTAAATCCGCTAATAAATTAGCGATAAACAATTCTTCTTCTCTTTTTGTTGCACCAATAAAGTCATCTAAAGTATCCGTAATAAAATATCGCTTCTGCTTAATCGTTTCTTCGGTCCATTTAGCTGGTCCTTTATGTAGTAAATCATTCGCTTCTTTTTTTAATTTCTCAACAATTTCCTTTTCCCCTTTTAATGCAACCCCTTCTGAAACTAATTGTGGTAACGACGGTCTCCCTCGATCACAATCCATTTTGAAAAAGGTTTTATATGTTGTAAAATTATGAACAAACACCTCAACAGGCCATCCATTACTATAGAAAGATTCTCTATAACAAGAAGTTAAACTTTGGTCAACTATTACAATATCAAGGTCAGATGTTTTCGTCGCTTCTCCTCGTGCAACGCTTCCACCGAGTAAAGCTACATCACAATTCGGAAATTGTGATGTAATTATGCTTTGTGCTGCTTCAATTGGTTTCATAGCCGTTCCTCTTTTCTTATTTCACTTTCTTTTTTTCAGCTCTTTCTCTCGCTTTTTTTATATAGCTTTCTGCATCTGGTGTTTTACATGATGTTGCACCGTGATTAACCTCTACTTTTCCAATTTCACGTGCAATTTCAATTGCTTGTCGCTCTAAGTCTTCATTACGAATTCCTATTGCGATTAAAGCACTATTCATCGCTTCTTTTTTTCTATTTTTTTCATTATGTATATTTTCTTTAATCTCTTCTAAGTATGGAGAGAAGAAACCATCATGTAACTCTTTATTTTTAATCGATATATTTGCTAACAAAGACCAGCCAGCTCTTCCAATCCATTCATCATTAGACTTTGTCCACTCTTCCATTCTTTCTATTGCAATTGGCGAAGTACATATAGATGTCATAAAAACATCCATTAAACAGTAATAATCAACATCCTGAACCCAACTATTAAGCTGTTCTGTTGTTAAATTCTTCGGGTCTAAAATATAAGTTGCTAATGTCATTGCGTCCATATTTTTCGTTTCCCACAATTCAACTGCTAAATCGTGATCTTTTTTTATTTTCTTTTTTAACAATTTTAAATTTGCAAAACTAACTCCGAATAGTGGCTCTTTCGCTCCGTGGTTTTTATACGTTTTACGATTTTGTTCTGTTCCATATTCCTCTAGTTGCTGCATTACTTCCTCAAGTAACATATACCCACCTCTTTATCTTTTCTGTTGACTGTATATATGTATGTACGATATATTCTACATTACTTTTTGGTTTTCCTATATTTATTTTTAAAATACGGTATGTGAAATTTCTAAAGATTGCACAGCTACACCATCAAAAAACTGTACATGTTAAACATACAGTTTTTTGATGGTATCAATTTTGCGTAGAATAAGATATAAACTACGAAAGAACTTTTAATGGTCCTCTCAATCACCTATTTTTTCAACTAAATTTTTTACATCTGACCACTCTTCTATTGATCCTGCGTCCGGAAAAACTGTAACTACATTAAAATTCGCACCTTTTTCTTTCCCAATTTGTTTAGCTGCTAATAAATTCGCTGCCGCAGAAGTTCCTATTTTTATACCCGTATCTTTGTAAAAACGTGCCATTTCATACAGGGTATCTTCATATGAATAAGTCCATTGTTTTTCTATCAAATTTTCTTCCTGTTCTATGAAATGTTGTTTCCTTCCTAAGCCGAACCCACCTGATCCAGCATATTTCTTTAAATCATTTGGTGGTTGTTCCGAACCATAAGGCAATTCAGCAGGCATTACTAAATGTAGTTCAACATTTTTTGTATAATTCTTTATTGCTGTATAGACTCCCATTAGAGTTCCACCAGTACCAGCAGATGCTACCCATGCATGTATTGGTTTTCCAATCATTTGTGCAATAATTTCTCGCCCTGTACCTTCTATATGACTTACTAGATTTGCATTATTATAATGTTGGAATAAAAAGTATAATTCTGGCTTTTGTTTGCTAATCTCTATTGTTTTCTCAATTACTGCGTAGAACCCTTTACATTTATCAACTAAGATTACGTTAGCACCATAACGATCAAGTTCATTTAATAGAGATTTACCGGTTCCAGAACTTAAAACTAACGTGCATTGAATCCCTAAATAATTACAAATACACCCAATTGACCTCGCTAAGCTTCCACCACTATACTCTAAAATATTTTGTTTTTTGTCCGCTTCTTGTAAATATTTATTAATCATTCCAAGTGCCGCCCTATCCTTAATTGACCCTGTAGGGTTATGCCATTCACATTTAGCATAGATAGAAAGGTCCTTCGTTTCTTCGCATTTTAATTTCATGAGAGGTGTATTTCCAACATGTTTAGAAAACTCTTCAAAATGGTTTACTATCATACTTTTATACCTCCTTCATAAATTATGTTTATTACATTTGTTCTCAGCCAAAATACTTTCTACATTTTAATAACTCTCTCAATAAGATCTTCTTATATAAAAATCCCTACAAACACTGTAGGGATTTATGTCTAAATCATTTTGTTACACTCTATTTCATATGAAAATAGTTTCTTTATTCAGATGCATTCATAAGCACAATTCTCCAACCATCTGGATCCTCTATTGTGGTTCCTTTCTCTATCCAATACGGGTTTTCTGGTTCCACCTCATGATAGCCCATATTACTTAATCGATTCACTATCTTTTCAATTTCATCTTTAATAGGCATATAAAAAACTAGTAAATTATCTTTTGTCGGTGCCGGACATGGACTTCCATTAACATGTGTAGTAAACTCCAAATGATACTCTTCATCTGGTAAACCAAACATCACCCCGTCATATCCTTCATGATTGTGAAATTCCCCTATACGTTTTAATCCTAATCCTGTTTCATAAAAACTTATCACTTCTTCAAATTTATCTGTTGGTCTTGCAATTCTAAATTGAACCCAATTCTTCATGCAAATCTCCTCCTTTTCATTTTCCAAAGCTTTATAGTAATTAGTATAGGTTACATATATTCCCTTTAACATCCCTCATTAGTGTGAACTTCCTAAGTTGAAAGACCTATTAGTTAATAAACAATAGGACTTTAGTATAAAATTCATATAAAATTAGTTATATAAATGTAGAGATGAATTACAAGCTATTACGTATGAAATAGTTCTCCTTGCAGGGCCTTTATATACCGATCAGCAGATCTTTGTACAGCTTTATTCGCATCTTCCACCACACCATGAAATGCATTATATAGTCGACTAAATTGGATATCTTTTACCTTCTCTGCCATATCTCTAACTTTATTCGCTGGTAATGGAATGAGATTGGGATAACTATACATAAAACTTACCCATTTTCGATCCGAAACTACTTGTATAATATCACCTGATAACAAAATACCTTTCCCTTCATTACCGTCTATCCAATGTATAACAGTTCCACCCTTAAAATGGCCTCCTAAGCGATGCAATGTAAGTTCTTCCGATAATATCAGATGCTCCCCAGACCAAAATTTAATTTGCTTACTCGGACGAACCACCCACTCTTTATCATCTTCATGAATATAAATAGGTACATTGAATGTTTCCGCCCATTTAACTTGTGTAGAGTAATAATGTGGATGAGAAAGTGCTATTGCTTGAATACCACCTAAATCATATATACGTTTTACCGTTTTATCATCTAAATAACTAATGCAATCCCACATAACATTTAGAGTTTTACTTTGTATTAAAAATGCTGTTTGTCCAATCGCAAATTTAGGTTTAGTAGTAATGCTATACAAACCGCTTTCTTCTTTTATTATTTCGTTTTTGTATAAATTGCTATTTTGCATCGTTTCTAATGTTGTCCATGACTGCCCAATTGGATTAACATATTGTCTTTCCTCATTACAAATTTTACAGCGAGAAGGTGGTTCTTCATTTTCGGGATACTGTACTCCACATGTAGTGCAAATATAATTATCCATATTCCCACTCCTTTTTTCATGTAATTGTTTCTTTACCAATATTTTAATAAAAAACAAAAATATTCGAATCAATAATTGGAACGAAAATGAAATGATACGAAAGTATGATTAGTCTCCTTTCGTTTT
Source organism: Bacillus sp. L_1B0_5 (assembly GCF_000836715.1). Taxonomy (NCBI): domain Bacteria; kingdom Bacillati; phylum Bacillota; class Bacilli; order Caryophanales; family Bacillaceae; genus Bacillus; species Bacillus sp. L_1B0_5. Next base: position 60,693 of record NZ_JXIS01000099.1, read on the forward strand.
AAGACTTTAGCCTAAGTACTATATTTTTCATTTCTTCTTTCTGTGAAAGTTGCATATCGTTTTTAATAGAAATTCCAAGTAAATTTAACTTTTTACCCATTAAATAAGTGAATACATCTTTTCAAAATAAATGAACCTATTCATAGATTTCGTCACACCTTTGACACAGTTGCACTAAGCGATACACATTAGGGGTATAGTATATTTAAAGTAACGATAAAAGAATATTCAATAATTTTATCTTCCTTATCGTTACTAGATTCAATTCGTAACAAATAAAGGAGAGGTTTTAATGGAAATCGTTATTATGCTCTATGATGGAATTACTGCATTAGATGCTATTGGTCCATACGAAGTATTTGCTGCAGAAAGCAATAACAACATAAAATTTGTTGCTAAAACGAAGGGATTAATAAAATTAGATTCGAAAATGGGCTATTTACATGCTGATTACAATTTTAATGAAATTACTTCAGCAGATATTCTTGTTATTCCTGGATGTCGTCCGCCTAACTTTACACAACTTATGAAGGATGAAGAAACTCTTAATTGGATTCTCCAAATACATAAAACGACAAAGTGGACTACAACTGTATGTACAGGCTCCTTAATCTTAGGTGCTACTGGTCTACTAAATGGTGTTAAAGCTACTAGTCATTGGAGCTGTTTTAACTTACTTCGTTCTCTCGGAGCTATTCCAACTGAAGAGAGATTCGTGCGCCATGAAAAAATTATAACAGCTGCTGGTGTATCTGCAGGTATTGATATGGCCCTTCAGTTAATAGCTTGGGAATTTGGAGATAAAAAAAGCAAAGCAGTTCAACTCATGTTAGAATACGACCCTAAGCCTCCCTTTGATACAGGTTCTCCTAAAAAAGCACATGCATCCTTATTAGAAGATTTAAATTTGATGATTGAAAGTTTAAATAATAAAGTTTAAATTCATCCTATTTTTCAATACTGCAATTGATATAAAATCTTGCATACTTTTGAGTAAACTTTTTTACACTTGTAAAAAAGTTTTTTTGCATTTCCCTACCTATAATTGCTAATATAGTAGAGTAGAACTTTTATAGAGAGAAGGAAAATTATGCACAATGGAATTCGAATGACAACTTTAGTAAAAAGGGCTATGTTAGTTTGTGCGGGGGTATTATTCACATACGAAGCGGCTTTTGGATCAGTACATACTGCTCTAGCTAGTACAGAGGATGAAGCAAAATCTGTTCAACTTGTAAGTGAGATTCAAACATCTCTTGCTCCGAAAGAAGCTCCTAAACATTATAACGGGCAAGTTAGAAAAGTCGCTTATTTAACATTTGATGACGGTCCTGGAAAATACACAGCTGAGCTTTTAGATATGTTAAAGAAAGAAAATGCAAAAGCAACATTCTTCCTAATTGGTTCAAACGTAAAAGCTTTCCCTGATCTTGTAAAACGCGAAGATGCTGAAGGCCACTACGTTGGGATGCACAGTATGACTCATAACTACAAGAAACTTTACACAGAAGGTCATTACGTAGATGAAATGAAGGAAGACCAAGGCTTAATCGCTGGTGTTTTAGGTAAATCACCAGTATTAACTCGTCCATCTTACGGCTCAATGCCAGGATTAAACGAAGCTCTTCGCAACAAAGTTGTAGAAAATGGCTTAAAAGTTTGGGATTGGACAATTGATTCTTTAGACTGGAAATACAACAAAATGCAAGTTGATGCTGCATCTACTAAAATTGTAGAGAACGTGTTACATGGTGCTACAAATCCAACAGAAGTTATCCTTATGCATGATATTCATCCACAATCAGTAAAAGCAGTACCTGGAATTATTAAAGGACTGAAAGAAAAAGGATATGAATTAGAAGCATATAATGAGAACGAACATTTCCCATTAAACTTCTGGCATGATAATCGTATGTAATGAAAAGACTTGATTCCCTTTAGCTGGGAATCAAGTCTTTTTTTATTCCATATATTAAAAAATATAACCTACTAACTTCACAATTTCACTAATCAAAATACCGACCACTGCGAAATCAGAATCCCCGAATGTTGTATTTTCAAATCCTAAACCACCTAATATAGGTAATAATATCGCTGGTAGGAATGAAATTAGTAACCCATTTACAAAAGCGCCAAGTATCGCTCCCCTTCTACCTCCTGTTGCATTTCCAAATACAGCTGCTGTTGCTCCTGTGAAGAAGTGAGGAATTAATCCCGGTACTATTATACTTAAACCGATAAATGGAAGAAGAAACATGGAAAGGAGTCCAGCAATAAAACTTGTTAAAAAGCCAATAATAACTGCATTTGGTGCAAACGGAAAGATTGTTGGACAATCTAATGCCGGTTTTGCATTTGGTACAAGTTTATCTGCAATCCCTTTAAATGCAGGTACAATTTCTGCAATTAACATACGTACACCTGCTAGAATAATATATACACCTGCTGCAAACGTAATGGCCTGCATGAAAGAATAAACGAGATAATTTTGTCCGTTACTTAATTCAGTTTCGATAAACCCCTTACCAGCAAATGGCGCGACAATAAAGAACAATACAGCCATCGTTAATGACATAGATACTGATGTATCACGTAAGAAACCAAGTGATTTCGGAACTTGAATTTGTTCTGTTGATTTTTCTTTATTTCCAAATTTACTTCCAACAAACCCTGCCGCTAAATATCCAACAGAACCGAAATGGCCAATTGCAATATCATCCATCCCTGTAATCTTTCTAACATACGGTTGTAGTAATGCTGGAAAAATCACCATGAGTGCCCCTAAAATAACTGACCCAATAATGACTAGTGAAGCGCCTTGCATCCCTGTAGTTGAAAATACCGCTGAAATTAAACATGCCATGAAGAGCGTATGATGACCAGTTAAAAATACATATTTAAATTTCGTAAATCGTGCAATTATTAAATTTGTAATCATACCAAATACCATGATTAATGCCGTTTCTTTTCCTAATGTTTGCTGAGCTATTGCAACAACAGCTTCATTATTTGGAATTATACCTTTAATATGGAATGCTTTATCAAATATTTTACCAAAAACGTCTAAAGCTCCTACTAATATAGTAGCTCCGCCTCCTAAAACGACAAAGCCCATAATTGTTTTTAAGGTTCCTGAAACTGTGTCTGCAAAGTTTTTCTTTTGCAGTAGTAAACCACACATAGCAAATAATCCAACTAATATTGCAGGCTGTCCCAAAATATCCTTCATTATTATATCAAACATAGCATTACTCCCCTTTCACTGTACTACATCAGGTGTTTTTGTAATGCTTCTTTAATTTCATTTTGATCTAAAATATTTGTTAAACCAGCAACTGTGCGTGTGCCATCTTCAAGATTACAAATAATATCTTTTGCACCTAAATATAAATCAGCTTGCTCAGATTTACTAGAAGCTAAATCTGTATGAGATACTTCTGCTTGTAATCCTAGTTCATTTAAAATTTTCTTCACATTCATTTCCACAATAAAACTACTTCCTAAACCATTTCCACATACAACTAATACTTTTTTCATTTTAATTTCCCCTTTAATTAGAATATTTAGCTATCATTTCTAATAATTTATCTTTTGAATCTGAATGAATTAGCATTTCCACATTTTTTTGTTCAGATAGCATCTCACTTAATTGTGCTAATGCTTTTAAATGTGTTTCATTATCTATAGCCGCTAGCACAATAATCAAATTAGCAGCATGCTCTTGTTTTTCTGAAAATGAAACACTTTCTTTTAACTGTAGTAAACTCATTCCTAGCTGCTTAACTCCTGCTTCTGGACGAGCATGTGGTATTGCAATTTTAGGTGCAATAACAATATAGGGACCTAATTTTTCTACATTTACAATCATTTCATCAATATATTCTTCAATGATATATTGATTTTGTAATAACGGTTCAGCTGCTACCTTTATCGCATCTTTCCAATTATCAACTCGATTTTGAAGTTGAATAAACTCTTTAGTTAAAAGTTCGTTTAACATTGGTTTATATTTCTCCTCCTTCTCAAAATACACCGGACCACTCATAAATTCAGTCAATTCTCTTTTTAAAGATTGTTCATCTACTACATCCGAATATTTTCGAATAATTCCCATGACTACATCAACAGAATCCTTTTGATTCTCACCATACAATACTCCATTTACGTTTCTTAAAAGAGACGCTTTTTCAGAATCAGTTAGAATTGGATTCACCTTAAAAACAGGTACCCCTCTCTTCTCAATTTCAGTAGTTGTAATAATACAATCTACATCAAATGTATTTGATTCATATTCTCGCTTTGAAATTGCATTTAATATATCCACATTTGAAAATAATTTTTCTAATTGGTATTGCAACATACGTGATGTTCCAATACCATTCGGACATACAAGTAGCGCAGTTTTCCGCGGATTGGGAACGATTCCTTCTTTCCTCATCCACGCTCCAAAATGCATAGTAATATATGCAATCTCATCATCTGAAACAGATTTTCTCACATATTCTTCAAAATGATGAATCACTTTTTTCGTAAGACAATATACCTCTTTATAATTTTGCTGAATCGTATTTAGTAATGGATTTTCAATATCTATTCCATACTTCACCCGATAAAACGCGGGTTTCATATGCAAATATAGGTCTGAAGACAGCCCGTTAAAATCTTCAAATATAACGCAAGCATAGTCCTGAAATTCTTTAATCATCCTGTCAACAACCAAATGTATTTCATCCTTATTATTTTTTTCATACATATTTTCCTGGTAATTTACTTTTGCACCTAACAAATGCGTCGTAATATAATAAATTTCATCACTTGGGAATTTAACAGCAAACTTTCGCTCAAACTGCTTCGCGATATACTTTGCTGCTTCAAATTGCTTTGAATCTCGAAGAACATTTTTTTCTGCTTCTTCCATTTCAATGTACTGTCCTTTTAAAATACGTCTATGGAACAAATACATGTAAACGCTTAAATTTTCAAGCACCTCATCTGTATATTGGATACCTAAAAATTCTTCACAGTTTGAAAGAATATTTTTTATGTTGTAAAGTGTTTCTCTTTCCAGAGTATCTTTTTCATTCCTCATGTCAGTTATAATGCATTTTACTTGTGATATTAAATACTCCCAGCCGTTTTTGGAAATAATGTGAGAGAGACTGGAAATTAACAAATTTCGTTTATCCTGTTCATCTCCAGCAATTTGATAGCCTTGTTTACGCCCAAATTGTAATAATAAATCATACTTATTTAGTTCTACTTTTAGCTTTTTTAAATCTGTAAGAACAGTATTACGACTTACTTGTAAAAGGTCCATTAAGTCTTCTAATAAAATTCTGTTTTCCTTTATGAGTAAGCATAAAATTAACCATATTTTTCTTTCTTGTGGAGAATATTCATATTGATCACTCGTAAATTCATTTAATTTTTTTACTATTATCTGTTTCGTTTCATTATTTAAGCAATAACCTAGAGGCCGGATATATTCAATTGAATGTAGCCCTTCCTCTTCTAACCAATCTTCAATCTTCTTAATATCATAATAAATTGTTCGCTTAGAAACTTGAATTACATCAATTAATTGATTTATAGACACATAACCTTCTGCTTGAATAATTTGTTGCAAAATATTTACACTTCGATTATCTAATATCATATATGGTGTACACCCTTTCTATACTTGTTCACTAATTGACTTGCAAGTATAGATACTAACTTTGCAAAATTAGATTTTGTAATCGTTTTCTATTAATATAATATCTTTTATTACCTCCAAATATAAGTCCAAATTTTGTTTTCTATGTAGTGCAATGATTGTGCTTTAAAAATTACTTCAGCATACCTTCCCCCGATGGAAGACATTATTTACCTTTAATTCTAAAGTTCCCCTCATTATTCATTTACACCAATGACAAAAAGATCTTTAGAATTTTTAATTTAGCTTAGTACATATTAATCATAAGGAGTGATATGTATATGGAGTTTCTCTCATCCGAATATTTGTCTGCCTTGCTTGCCATCATTGTAATCGATTTAGTGTTAGCCGGAGATAATGCCATCGTAATTGGATTAGCAGCAAGAAGATTACCGAAAGACCAACAAAAAAAAGTTATTATATGGGGAACTGTCGGGGCGATTGCTATTAGAGCCCTCGCTACCTTAGTTGTCGTTTGGTTATTAAAAATACCTGGTTTACTCCTAATTGGCGGTGTACTTCTTATATGGATCGCTTACAAGTTGATTGCTGAGGGCAAAAATCATGATATTAAAGCCGAAGAAGGATTTTGGTCTGCTATTAAAACCATTATTATCGCTGATGCGTTAATGGGCATTGATAATGTACTCGCTGTTGCAGGAGCTGCCCATGGTAACTTTTCTTTAGTAATCATTGGATTATTAGTGTCTATTCCTGTAGTCGTATGGGGCAGCACATTGATTCTAAAATGGGTGGATCGTTTTCCTGTCATCATTACGATTGGAGCAGCCGTTTTAGCTTATACTGCTGCAAAAATGATTGTAGATGAGAAATGGTTTGCTGGATTTTTCGAAAGTAACCCTTTCATTAAATGGGCATTTATCATTATTATCATCGTCGGTGTAGTTTTCTTCGGAAAGGCAAAACAAAAAGCAACAGCTAGTTCTGTCTAATAATGATGGTATATTTACAAATAAAAAGCGCTATTCATATGAATAGCACTTTTTATTATTTATTTAGCTTCCCCTTCCGGAGTCGTTTTTACCTTCGTTTTGTTTTTATCACGATTGTTATAGTTATACTTCGAACGATCTACTGGAGTGAATCCTTCCGGTGTGTAGAATCGTAATAAGTCACCATTTACGACTTGGTCAGAGTATTTTAGTGAGTTTTGAACCATTTGTTCATTTTTCTTTATTTCATCTGTAAATTCTACAGGTTTTCCAGTTGTTGTATCATAGTATTTGCCGTTTAGTGCAGTAACAGTTGGGCTTACGTAGTTACCGTTACGGAACGCAACGACTTGTTTATGCTCTGGTGATAATAAATCTGAACCGAATTGAACATAGTTTTTCGTATCTGTACCTAGTAAGTGTAATAACGTAGGAAGAACGTCAATTTCACCGCCATATTGATGTTGTACGCCACCTTTCACTCCTGGTACACGAACGATTAAAGGCACACGTTGTAACTGTGCATTTTCAAATGAGTTCATTTCTTTACCCATTACTTTTGACATTGCTGCATTATGATTATCTGAAATACCGTAATGGTCTCCGTACATAACGATAATTGAGTTATCATATAAACCAGATTGTTTCAAGTAATCGATGAAGCCTTTTACAGATTCATCTAAATAGCGTGCTGTTTGGAAGTACGTATCTACTGATGAATCACCTGTTGTTGCTGGTTCAATCGTTGCTTCTGCCTTATCGATTGGATAAGGGAAATGGTTCGATAACGTAATAAACTTCGTATAGAACGGTTGTTTCAATGTTTGTAATAACGGAATAGATTCATTAAAGAACGGTTTATCTTTTAATCCGTAGTTTACTACATCTTTTTCATTCATATCGTAGTATGACGCATCAAAGAATTTATTAAAACCAAATGATTTATAAATATCGTCACGGTTCCAGAATGTTTTGTAGTTACCGTGGAATACTGCTGATGTGTATCCTTGTTGTCCTAAAATAGCTGGTGCTGATTGATACGTATTATGAGATTTCGTTGTAAAGACAGAACCTTGCGGTAAACCAAACATTGAATTCTCTAACATAAACTCCGCATCAGATGTTTTCCCTTGTCCTGTTTGATGGAAGAAGTTATCAAAGTATAGCGTATTCGCATCTTTTGTAAATGAATTTAAGAACGGTGTAACTTCTTGACCATTTAATTTGTAATCAATTAAGAAGTTTTGGAATGACTCTAAATGAATATAAATTACGTTCATTCCCTTTCCTTTACCGAAATACTCAGGATTTGGACTTGCATAAGTTGATGTTAAATAATTTCTTACTTCTGTCATATTATCCCCATCAGCTAATGCTCGTTCTGTTGATGCTTTCGCACTTTGAATACCATCGTAGATTGTGTAGTTGTATGCCCCTAAATATTTCACAATATAATTTCTATCGAATGTTCTTGTTAATAATTCAGGACGGTCGGATTCTGCAAGACCTAAGTTAACACTGAATAATAAAATACCTGCTACAAATACTAGAGATAATTTATGCTTCGCAACACGAATTGGTTTTGGATTTGCGAATTTTGTTGCGACTAACACAATTAATATAATCGTGTCTAAGAAGTATAGTGGATCATAAAGATGTAGCAACGCAAGAATACTACCACCTAAATCTCCAAAGTTATTCGTTTGTGTTAATGTCGGGAACGTAATAAAGTCACTGAAAAAGCGATAGTATACTACGTTTGCGTATAAAAGAATCGACAATAACAAGTTGATAACGATTAACCAAATATAAGATCGTTTCCCTTTTGCAAATAATGCAAGTCCTAAAAATAGAACTGCTGAACTAAGCGGGTTGAAAAACAGCAAGAATTTTTGGATTGTGTTTGAAATTCCTAAATTAAATTCCGTTACATAGGCTGCATACGTTTTGAGCCACAATAAAATAACGGCAAACAGAAAGAATCCAAAATGATTGCTTAACACACTTTTGCTCTTTAATAAGAACTGTTTCATTTCTCCACCTCTTTTAATCATCCAAGGCTTATTTTTTATAAGTCTGTCTCTCTATTCAAATTTTCTTCTTCAAATAGATTATCTTTATTTAACTATATGAAGAATATTAGTAATTATAATTTGAAGCTAGTATTTATTCAACTATTTCTTTTTAAACATTTTGACCTTGGTTTCTATTTAACAAAATAAATTTGTAACATTTCCTGTTTTCTCCCAAGATTCATCCACTAATTATGACATCCCATACTATATACCTTTATAAACTCATTCGCAAACTATTCTATCTCCAATTTTGGTACATATTTCACATGACAAAATAATGTTATTTAATTATATTGCTCACCTTACATTCCCCTGCTTCAACTAAATCTTAAAGTCATTACATCTCTTCCATACATGAAAAATCCTCATGTTCACTAATATTATATTTGAATAATTATTCATTTACCCCACCAGTGGTGTTATGTTTTCTCGACAAAAAAACTCGCTCTAAAAAGAGCGAGTTTTTTCATGATATATTATTGACCTTTGTACATTGCATCTACTTGTTTTTGAAGTTCTTCATTTTCTAAGTACTCATCGTAAGTTGCCTCTTTATCGATTACACCGTTTGGTGTTACTTCGATAATGCGGTTTGCAATTGTTTGTACGAACTGATGGTCATGAGATGTGAATAACATTGTACCTTTGAAAGCAATTAAACCGTTGTTTAATGCAGTGATAGACTCAAGGTCTAAGTGGTTCGTTGGATCGTCAAGTGTGATTACGTTCGCACCACTTAACATCATTTTAGATAACATACAACGAACTTTTTCGCCTCCAGATAATACAGAAACGTTCTTCTTAACTTCTTCACCTGAGAATAACATACGGCCTAAGAAACCACGTAAGAAGCTTTCTGACTCATCTTGTGGAGAGAATTGGCGTAACCAATCAACTAAGTTATAGTCACTGTTCTCAAAGTATTTAGAGTTATCTCTTGGGAAGTAAGATTGAGATGTTGTAACACCCCATTTGAATGAACCGCTATCTGGCTCCATTTCACCCATAAGGATTTTAAATAATGTTGTCATCGCGATATCGTTACGACCGATAAATGCAACTTTATCACCTTTATTTAAAGTGAAGTACACATTATCTAACACTTTTTCGCCATCAATTGTTTTAGAAAGGCCTTCAACAGTTAATAAGTCATTTCCTATTTCACGCTCAGGTGTGAAGCCAACGAATGGGTAACGACGTGATGATGGTCTAATATCATCTAATGTAATTTTATCTAATAATTTTTTACGAGAAGTTGCTTGTTTCGCTTTAGATGCGTTTGAGCTAAAGCGTGCAATGAAGTTTTGTAACTCTTTTACTTTCTCTTCTTTTTTCTTATTAGCATCTTGTGTTAATTTTAAAGCTAATTGGCTTGACTCATACCAGAAGTCATAGTTACCAACATAAAGTTGAATTTTACCGAAATCAAGATCAGCCATGTGCGTACATACTTTATTTAAGAAGTGACGGTCATGGGATACAACGATTACTGTATTTTCAAAGTTCATTAAGAAGTTTTCTAACCATTGAATCGCTTTTAAGTCCAAGTGGTTGGTAGGCTCATCTAGTAATAGAATATCAGGTTTACCGAATAATGCTTGAGCAAGTAATACTTTTACTTTCTCTGCACCAGTCAATTCTGATAATTTTTTGTCATGAAGATCTTCACCAATACCAAGACCTTTTAGAAGGATTGCAGCTTCTGACTCAGCTTCCCAACCGTTAAGCTCAGCGAACTCACCTTCAAGTTCTGCAGCACGCATTCCATCTTCATCACTAAAGTCTTCTTTCATGTAAATAGCATTTTTCTCTTGCATTACTTTGTAAAGTTGCGTGTGACCCATAATTACTGTTTCTAATACTGGGAACTCTTCATATTCGAAGTGGTTCTGTTTTAATACTGCTAGACGCTCACCTGGCGTAATATGTATGTCACCTGTTGATGGTTCAATTTCTCCAGATAAAATCTTTAGAAATGTTGATTTACCAGCACCGTTTGCTCCGATTAAACCGTAGCAGTTACCTGGCGTGAATTTTATGTTAACATCTTCAAATAATTTGCGATCCGCGAAACGCAAACTAACGTTACTTACTGTAATCATTTGTGTCCTCCTACTAATACCGCTTATTTCAGCGTTTTCTCACTGATTGTCTTAAAAAATCGCATATTACGACTCAATTATTGTAGACTATAGCTATTATATAGTAGAAGCTGGATGAATAGCAACGGTTGATTACCTTTCTATAATGAAATCGGATAGTTTTTATCCATTCCCCTAGCTATTGTATGTATATCATCGACCTCTTTCTCATATAACCATTCACTTCTCATTCTGTAATACATTAGATTCATTTTTCATTCGAAATTTTATATATAGAAAAACTGTAGAGAAATCATCCCCTACAGTCTTCACTTATTTCGTATTTATTATCTTTTCTTTATAACTCTTCAATCTACTCGTTAATCCCATTAAAGCAGGTAACAATATCGGCATCACGATTAAAGCTAATAGTAATAGTGCAACGCCAACAACTGATGCTACTTGTATAAGTGTTAATACACCTGAAGGGATTAATGCTGCAAATGTCCCTACTAAAATTAGCGCCGCTGATAATACAACTCCTCCTATATGACGAGATGCAGTTACAATTTTCGTTACCGAATCCCCTTCTATCTCGTTATAGCGCATCATTACGAAAATACTATAATCCACTCCTAAAGCGACAATCATAATGAAGCTAAAGAATGGAACATTCCAGCTTAATGACTCTACATGTAATACATGTGCACTAATTTGTTCGCTTATACCAAGCGATGCAAAGTACGCTAATAGTAATGAGCCAATAATAAATATTGTATTTAATAATGAACGTGTAATTACAATTAATACAATCGCAATTCCAATTAACATAATCGTAGCTGTACGTAAGAAATCTTGCCCTGTTACTTCTTTTAAATCAACGTTTCTAGCTGTTGTTCCGCCAATTGCTGTTTTCGCATCATGTAATTCCGTTCCCTTTACAGTGCCCTCGATTGTTTTATTGATTTCTTGAATAATCGGCATTGCTTCTTTTGAATACGGATTTACATCTAAAATGATGGTCATTTTAGCAATCTTTCTATCTTGTGACATGTACGTGTTCAATGCTTTTTGGAAATCGTCTCCCTCTAACACTTCTTTTGGAATATAAAACTTCTCAGAGCTTTTCGATTCATTGAGCTCCCCTAAATATTTCTGCGCGTCATGCAGGCCATTGCTTACTTTTCCAAGCCCTTCTGTACTTTTAGATAAACCAGATTGTAATTGCCCCATCTTTTCCTGCAGGTCTTTAAGGCCCGTTAAAAGTTGCCCTTGCCCATCGTTTATTTTCGTTAATCCAGATTGTAACTCAGCTGATTTATTCGCAATTTGTTTTGAACCTGCAGAACCTTCATTTAATCCATTTTTAAGATCCGCTGCCCCCTTTTGTAACTTATTAATTCCATTGTTCATTTCTTTTAAGCCGTTATCCACTTTCAGTAACGATTGATTCGCTTCTTTAAATGAACTCATCGCTGCTTTATGCTGCGTTGCTAATTGATTTAATTCTTTTGAAAGTATATTTAATTGTTTTTGAGCTTCTTTAGCAATTCCTATCGTTTGTTGTATGTTTGAATCATTCGCTAGTTCTGGTTTCGTTTGAACGAAATTGGTCATTAACATTTCAATTTGTTCATATCCCTTTTTCGCACCATCAATTGCTTGAGAAATACTTCCGAAGTATTGATCGTAAGAGCTTAAACCTTTTTCTAACTGTGCATAACCAGCATGCAGCTGCGACGTTGCATTAGATAGAACATTTATATTTTCGTTTACTGAAGCTAAGCCACTCTCAATTTGCTGTGCTCCTTGTGCACCGTCGTTTATGCCATTTGATAATTGATGTAAAGCTGTTCCTAATGCTGATACCCCGTTTTTCGCCTCGTTCGTTCCATCAATTAATTTTTGAACATTCGCAAGACTATTTGAATCATTACTTCCCATTTTATTTTTCGCATCCGTTAATCCATCATTAATTTCCTTTATGCCACCATCGGCATCTCCTAATCCTGTATTCAATTCTCCCGCTTGCTTATTTAAATATAATTCTTTTATCTTCTCACCAGTTGGACGTGTCGGTGCATATACTTCTGATACACCTTTAACTTTCGAAATTTTATCAGTTAATTCGTCTAAAATTTGTAGAGAAGTTCCTTCATCCAGCTTTTTATCAGATTGAATGACTAATGTACTCGGTGAAGAGAAACCAGGCGGAAAATGATCCTCTATTACGTTAATACCCATCTTTGATTCATACTTATTATCTACTTCAAATAAATCATTGTAATTTAGTGTATTAGAGTATTTTAATATGAAAGGAATCGATATTAAAAATACGATGATTAAAGCGATAAATGGCCTTGCTACTGAGTTTTTCGCAAAGAATCCCCATAAGCGACTATCCTCATGACCTTTAAATGTTTTAACTGGATAAAACATTCCTTTTCCTAAAAGCACCATAAAAAATGGATTTAAAGTCGTTAATACGAGTAGTAATACTAAAACACCAATTGCTACCGCTGAAGTAGATTGATATAATTTAAAACTCGCTAACGCAAGTGATGCAAAACCAATTAGCACCGCTATACCGCTATATAATACGGTTTTACCTGCCGATTTAAATGTTTCTTTCGTGGCCAAAAATGCATTTTCTTGTTTACTTAATTCTTCTTTAAACCTCGTATATAATAAAATGTTATAATCTGTTCCTACTCCAAAGAGGACGACGACTACGAACACTTGTGTAAAGTTTGAAAATGGGAAATTAAATTGATCTACAAGCTGAGCAATAATCCCCATTGAAACTAAATACGACACACCGACTGTAAGAAGAGAAACAATCGGAACAACTGGTGAACGGAATACGAGGATTAATACTACAAGAATGAAAATGATTGAAATAACTTCTGTCTTTTTCACTCCCTCTTGAGAGGATTTAAGAAAATCACCCGCTATTAAGTCACTTCCTGTTAAATACGTTTTTACCCCTTTCGTTTGCACCTTTTCATGAAGATTATTTGAAACCTTTGATATTTCACCATGTTTTTTATCTATCGATATTTGCGTTAAAATAGTCGTATTATCTTTAGAAACTAATTGTTTCTCCAAGTCTTTATTATCTAAATGCGAAACAACTTCCTTAATTCCTAATTGCTCTTTTTCATTTTGCAGGGCGTTGATCGTTTTTGTTATTTCCTTCTTTTGTTCATCTGTTAAAGCTGCCTTATTGCCACTATTAAAAACGGCTATAATTTCATACTTTTCAACCCCTTCTTTATCCATCTCTTTAATCATCTTGTCAGCAATGCTGCTTTGTTCTGTATTAGGGATTGTAATTTTCCCTTTTTCCTTCACTAATTTATCCATATTAGGCATCGTTACAACCATTGTAATAGTAATAACTATCCATAATAGAAAAGATAAACTTCTCCAACTTTTTAACTTGCTCATTTAAATCATCTCCCATTATGAAATTTACACGCGGAATGAATATTCATTCCTATTCTTTTGAAAATCCTTTTGGAATGAACGTTCATTCCTATCATTCTATTAAATTATTCATTAACTTTATTAAACTAGGTAATGCGGAATGAATATTCATTCCTTTAGTTGTAAAGATTTATCATCTCCTGTTATTCTTTTTCATACTTTTCTCGGAATGAATGTTCATTCCTGTCCTTATAAGGCTATAGAATCAAATGATTCTAATAGCATTCCAACAACTTTCTTCCAATTCCTTTACTAATTCATCTGTATATTCTAACTGCCCTGTTTCCATTACTTTAATTAATTTTTCAATTGGTTGATATACAATAATAATTAAAGCAATTGGTGGTAATGGACGAAGCAAACCTTTTTCGATTCCATCTTCAATCAAGTTCATGAAGAAACCCATGAAGTCCTCGAATATTTCATTGCTATGTTCATCTAGAAAATAACTATCACAGTGAGAATTTGTAAAAAGAAAAGCATCTGCATTTTGTCTCGCAAATTCAAATAAACGGTTGTATGTATGGCTAAACTGTTCACGAATACTTGCATCGACCGGGAAATCATTTTTTATTAATTCCGATAGTTGTAAAACACTTTTCGTAAATAAAGAATTAACAAGCGCTTCTTTATTTTCAAAATAACGATAGATCGTACCTGCGCCTACTTTTGCTTTTTCGGCAATCATCGGAATTGTTGTACCATCATAACCTCGTTCTGCAAAAAGTTGTATTGCAGCGTCAAAAATATCCTCTTGTTTGTTTTTAGCCATTTTTCCACCTCAATTTTCAGGAATGAAAATTCATTCCGTTTTTAATTATAAATTACATGAGTTAAAAGTCAAGTGCGTGACAAAGTATAACTGTGCTTTTTTATCCTCTATTTGTGAATGAAATTATATGAGCGACTTTCTGGATATATTGGCGCTACTTAAAATTATACCAGCGATTTTCTTGATATATCGGCGCTACTCTAATTATATCAGCGATTCTCATGATATATCGACTTACCGACAAAAATTCACAATATAAGAGGAAGCTATCCCGAAATTTCACTTAGGATAGCCCACCTTCATACATGCAAATTAAAAGAAATCATAAATAAATGGCTTACGCACTGGTACTAAATTCTCAAATGACCGTATTGCCTCGTCACTTCCACTAATTAATTCAAGTTCATTTAGTTCTAATGGACGTTTATATCCAAGCATTATTGCTGATAGTGCAGTTATATCCAGTTTAATTCCTTTTTCCGTTGTTTCTTCTACAATTGTTATTTCATGATTTGCAAGTCTCACTGCTACGTTATTCCACGGAGCAAATGCGTCTGTAATGTGTAGGATCACTTCTTGCTGTACATTGTTCCAATTCAACTCATATTGTTTTAAGAACTGCTCTACATCTACAATTCTTCCCATAAAATATGGTTTTATTTCTGTCTTCACGCGTGGCTCTTGCAATGAATATAACAACGGTTCGTTTTCACTTACTGTCATTTCAAGTTCTTTAATCATAGAATCATGCTGGCAAATAAAGTTCCACAGACCATTTCGTGCTTCATTATGTAGTGGTACAAATTCTTCTACTGTCATTTTATAGTTTTCTATTTTGTATAACATGTAACCTGCTGCCCTTTTATTTTCATCATAGTAAATCGCTAATGTTAAATCATCATAAACCGCTTGTAACCACCAGTTCTTCTCTCGAACTAGCATACCTGAAAAACGTTCTGCAAATACTTCATAGAGCTTTTCGACCTCTTCTGGATGATTTTCTTTATTAAAACGTTTCACAGTTCCATTTACTTGTTTTTTCATCACTAAATCGCTCTTAATCATATGACATGTGACTAAATTCGCACAAAGTTCCCAGCCGTATTTACGGTAAAATGAAACCGCAAATGGATGTAACATAGAGACTGTATAGCCATCTTTTTTCATCGTTTGAAGTGAATGTTGAAGTAGCTCTTTTACATACCCACTTCTTCTATACTCAGGATACGTCGCTACCCCTGCAACGCCACCCATTTTAAATTTTTCTTTACCTATGTAAATATGAAACGGAATAAGATGTAGTTTTGCTGCTAAGTCTTCCCCTTCCATAATGCCGTATATTTCATGACTTTCCTTCATCTTTGTAAGTTGCTGCTGTAATCGTTCCTCATCTACTTTATATTGAAAAGCGTATTCTGATAAACGTAATGCTTCTCTGAACTTATCTTCTTTTAATTGTATGACATTCATATAATTCTCCTCCATTCCCTGTTTGAATTGTATCATAATTCTTACTTTTGTAGTTCGGTAAGTGAAATTACAAAGACGTTTTAACAAAAAAAGCAGATACATCACGTATCTGCTTTCCATCCTTATTATTTAGCTAACTTTTGAAGTTCATCAAAGAATGTAGGATATGATACACCTACGGCTTCTGCATCTTCAATAATTGTTTTTCCTTCTGCCAGGCAGCCAGCAATCGCAAGCATCATTCCGATGCGATGATCACCATAACTATTTACTGTATTGCCTTTTAGAGCTGATTTTCCGTAAATGATCATGCCGTCATCAGTTGCTTCTATTCGAGCTCCTAGTTTCGTTAACTCAGCAACGACTGTATCAATACGATTTGTTTCTTTTACTTTTAATTCGTGTGCATCTTTAATTACTGTAATTCCTTCCGCTTGCGTTGCCGCTAATGCGATTACAGGAATCTCATCGATTAATCTAGGGATAATATCTCCGCCAATTTCAATTCCTTTTAATGAAGATGTTTCAATTGTAATATTTGCAGCTGGTTCTGATGCCCCTTCGTTAATTAGATCTACAGTGAACGTAGCACCCATTTTCTCTAAAACATCAATAATACCTGTACGAGTTGGATTCATTCCTACATTTTGTAATACTAGTTTACTATTTGGGATGATTGCACCTGCTACTAAGAAAAATGCTGCTGATGATACGTCACCTGGCACTTGAATGTCTGTTGCTGTTAATTTTTGTCCACCTGATAGCTTCACTGTTTTCCCTTCGCGAGTTACTTTAACACCAAATGCTTCAAGCATTCTTTCCGTATGGTCGCGTGAAATATGTGGTTCTGTAACAGCTGTTACACCTTCTGCACGAAGACCTGCAAGTAAAATAGCTGACTTTACTTGTGCACTTGCAACAGGAGAAATATATTCAATTGCTTTTAAATCTCCGCCACGTATTGTTAGCGGTGTAAATGTTCCTTCTTCTCTGCCGTCAATGTTTGCACCCATTTGTTTTAATGGGGTTGTTACACGCTTCATCGGTCTTTTTGCGATAGACTCATCACCTTGTACGCAAGAGAAAAATGGTGTGTTAGCTAATATACCTGACATTAATCGAATTGTTGTACCAGAATTACCAACATCTAATACAGCTTTCGGTTCTTGTAAACCTTCTAATCCTTTACCAACTACAGTAACTTCATCACCGTTTTGCGTAATTTCTACTCCCATTTCTTTAAAACATGAAATCGTACTTAAACAGTCTGCACCGGGCAAGAAACCTTTAATTGTTGTTTTCCCTTCTGCAATCGAACCGAACATAACAGCACGGTGTGAAATGGATTTATCACCTGGGATTGTAATATTGCCATTCAATCCGTTATTAACAGGTTGTATTGTTCTTTCTTTCACGTTTTTCACCTTCTCATTTAAATTGTTTCATAAGTTTGGTATTCTTCTTCTCCAAGCGCTAGCTTTGCTTTCATACGATCTTCTTCCCTTTGGAAACTAATACGTAATACCCCAAGCAGTCCTTCACGCGCTTCTAATATTTGCAAGTTCGTAATACTAATTTCCTCGCGCGCTAAAATACTCGTAATATGAGCCAATGCCCCCACCTTATCTAATACATCAACGTATAAGTCGTGATAGGCAGGAATTGCACCACTCTTTCTTACTGGTAAAGAATCACGGTATTCTTTCGCATCTGCAAAATAGTTTTGAATCTCGCCTGCATCTCCGGTAGAAACTGTCTTATATAAACCTTCCATTTCAGAGATCCACTCTTTTAATAATACCATTAAATGCTCTCGATTTTGCTTTACAATATCACTCCACATTTTCGGACTACTAGATGCGATACGTGTAATGTCTTTGAAACCTCCAGCAGCTAGTTGATGAATGAGCGGATTATCTCCTGCATGTTTCTCAACTTGCTTTACTAAACCTGCTGCGATAAGATGCGGGAAATGACTAACAATCCCTGTTACATAATCATGTTCTTCTGTATTTAAAACAAGAAAATGAGATCCTGTTCCTTTTAACCATACTTTAAGGTCTTCCACTTGTTCATTTAGTACATGATTCATCGGTGTTAAAATGTAAAATGCATTTTCAAATAAATGCGCCTTTGCGCTTTCAACTCCCGTTTTATGAGAACCCGCCATCGGATGTCCCCCAATGAAAGAAACTTCCTTTGAAAATAAAGCTTCCGCTTCACTCATAATAGACCCTTTTGTACTACCAACATCAGTCACTATAACATCTTCTTGTAAACGGAATGACGCAAGTTTGTGTAATAGCTTCTTCGTTTCTTCAACTGGAGAAGCAAAAATAATTAAATGTGCCTCTTCACATGCATGTTGTAAATCAACTGCTACTTCATCTACTACGTGTAATTCTTTTGCACGCTCTACTTGCTCTTGAAATATATCGTAACCTGTTATCGTTACATCGTGCTCTTTCTTAATTGCTAAGGCGAGAGAACCTCCTATTAAACCTGTTCCAATTAATACTACCTTTTTACGCATTTGCCTCATCTCGAGACTTACTTTTTTTATTTTCAAAGTGTTGTTTTAACACTGAAATCACTCCTTCATTTTGCTCCCTTGTTCCAACTGTAATACGGACACCATTTGGGAATGGACGAATAATAAACCCTGCATGTGCACAAGCTTCATAAATCTCTCCAGCATTATCTACCGGTAAGAAGATGAAATTAGTTTGTGACGAATAAAATGGTATTTCGTTTTCCTTACAGAAACTCTCGTATTGCTGTAATCCTTCTGTATTCACGCGAACTATTTCTTCAATAAACTCGTCATCACCAAAAGCAATCGTAGCTGCTTTTTGCGCTAATGAAGATACGTTAAATGGTAAACGTACGACATTTAATTTCTCAATTAGCTCTTCCTGTCCGATCGCATATCCAACGCGGAAAGAAGCTAATCCGTATGCTTTAGAAAACGTTCTAAGTACAAGAATGTTTTTATGTTTTTCTAAAAGCGGTAATGTCTCAGGGAAATCTTTTGCTGTTACGTATTCATAGTACGCTTCATCAATGACAATTAACGTATTTTCACTAATGCCTTCAATAAATTGAGTTAATTTTTGCTCATTCACATATGTGCCCGTCGGGTTGTTCGGATTACAAATCCATACGATTTTCGTATTATTATTTACCACTGACGAAATTTCGTCTAAATCGTATACACCGTTATTTAAAGGAATTTCTTTCACTTCACAGCCTTCAATAATTGCATGATGACGGTACTGCGGGAATGTTGCACCAGCCGTTACGATATTATCTCCTGCTTTAAGTACTGCACGGCTTATCATTTGAATGACTTCATCTAAACCACTACCACAAAGTACTTGTTCTAATTGCACATGCAACTTATCCGCGATTGTTTGACGGAGCGTTGTAGCACCTCCGTCAGGATATAAAGCATGTTCCAACCAAGATTTTTGCAACTCTTCTAAAACTCTCGGTGAACAACCGAATGGATTTTCATTCGATGCTAATTTCACAAACGAATGATCTCCGTACACTTCTTTCATTTGTTCTGGTGATTTACCTGGTTTATATGGTTGTAATGATGATAGTTGATCTTTTACTTGCACGTTAAACCCACCTTTTTATTAAAATTCTTTTGCGTAGTTATTATGTTGCATAATGTTTTGTTTTAATAATTCCATACGATCTTTTCCAAATTGTTCGACTAGTGCATCTGCAAGTTCCCATGCTACAACAGATTCAGCTACTACACCCGCTGCTGGTACTGCGCAACTATCAGATCTTTCAATACTCGCTTGGAATGCTTCCTTCGTATCAATATCAACGCTTGCTAACGGTTTGTATAATGTAGGAATTGGCTTCATAACGCCTCTTACGACAATTGGCATACCTGTTGTCATACCGCCTTCTAAACCGCCGGCATTATTCGTTTTTCTCGTGTATCCTTTTTCTTCATCCCACAGAATTTCATCATGCACTTTACTTCCTGGTTGTCTTGCCGCTTCAAAACCTACGCCAATTTCAGCACCTTTAAATGCATTTATACTCATAATTGCACCAGCAAGTTTTGCATCTAATTTACGATCGTAATGAACGTAACTACCAACGCCAATTGGCATACCTTCTGCAATGACTTCCACAATACCACCGATTGAATCTCCGCTACTTTTTGCGTTGTCAATCGCATCCATCATTTCTTGCTCTACTTCTTTATCTAAACATCGAACTGGTGAGTTTTCAGTTATCGTTTGAATTTCTTCAATCAGTAAGTTTGAAATATGTTTTGCTTTTACTCCACCAATTTCAAGAACATGTCCTGCAATTTTTACGCCTAATTCGCTTAAAATTTGTTTTGCAACTGCACCAGCAGCTACACGAACTGTCGTTTCTCTTGCAGATGAGCGCTCTAATACGTTTCTTATATCACGATGGCCATATTTAATTGCTCCATTTAAATCCGCATGTCCTGGACGTGGTTTTGTAATTGTACGTTTCATGTCTTTACTTTCTTTTTCCGAAATTGGCTCTGCACCCATTACTTTCGTCCAATGTTTGAAATCATCGTTTTTTACAATTAACGTAATCGGTGATCCGAGTGTCATCCCGTGACGAACACCACTTACAATTTCAACTGTATCTGTTTCAATTTGCATGCGTCTTCCGCGTCCATGACCTTTTTGTCTTCTTAATAATTCTTTATTAATATGTTCCGCCGTAAGTGTCAAACCTGCTGGTACACCTTCTAAAATAACTGTTAACTGCGGTCCATGTGATTCTCCAGCTGTAATGTATCTCATTTCTCTTACCCCTTTACTATTTTTTTGTACAAAAAAGTCCCTACTGAGCGCTCAGTAGGGACGATGTTTATCGCGGTACCACCCTAGTTGTAGACAACTGTCGTCTACCTCTCTTCTTCTTTAACGATCGTTTGACCGTCTTCCCCTCCATAAGTTGTCGGGAAAGATGCTCCAAGGCTGTAATTCATGCTTACCTTTGTACTGATTTACACCAGCCATCAGCTCTCTTTAACAGTGAGATAAGCACTACTGTTTCCTCTTCAACGCATATATGATATGGAATTAAGATAATTTATTTTTGAAACCTTTTAACTCATCCATGAATCTATGGAATTCTGGAATGTCCATTTGTTGTGCAGAATCTGACAATGCAACTGCTGGATCTGGATGAACTTCAGCCATTACTGCATCTGCGCCAATTGCAAGTGCCGCTTTCGCTGTTGGTAATAATAAATCTCTGCGTCCAGTTGAATGTGTTACATCAACGATAACTGGTAAATGTGTTTCTTTCTTTAAAATTGGTACTGCAGAAATGTCTAATGTGTTACGTGTTGCTCTTTCGTATGTGCGGATACCACGCTCACAAAGAATAATTTGATCGTTACCTTGCGCAATGATGTATTCCGCTGCATTAATGAACTCATCAATTGTTGCTGCTAATCCACGTTTTAATAATACTGGTTTGTTAACTTTACCTACAGCTCGTAATAAATCGAAGTTTTGCATGTTACGTGCGCCAACTTGAATTACATCAACGTAGTCTAATGCCATTTCAACATCGTTCGGATTTAAAATTTCACTAATAATTGCTAAGTCGAACTCGTCTGCTACTTGGCGTAAAATTTGTAGTCCTTCTACTCCTAAACCTTGGAAATCGTATGGAGATGTTCTCGGTTTGAATGCACCACCGCGCATTAATTTTAAGCCTTGGTCTTTCATCGCTTGCCCTACTTGACGAACTTGCTCTAAGCTTTCTACTGCACAAGGTCCCATGATGAACGTTTGTGTTCCGTTTCCAATCAATTCACCTTTTACATCAACGATTGTATTTTCTTGTTTCTTTTTACGTGATACTAGTAACGCTTTACGGTTATCATCTTCTTGTAACTCTAAGCTTGCTTTGAAAATCGTTTTGAAAATATGTTGAACTGTTGATGTTTCGAATGGTCCTTCGTTATGCTCTGCGATCATATCAAGTACTTCACGCTCACGTACTGGATCAAAGCGTTTCGTACCTTGTACTTGCTTTTGTTCTCCAATTTTTTGAACGATTTCACCACGTTTGTTTAAAAGGTGTAATAGTTGTAAGTTAATTTCATCTACCTGTTTACGTAATTGATCTAATTCATGATTTGCCATTTGGAAATCCTCCTCTAATGTTTTAAAAGTATAGTAAGAGAATAAAAGATTCTCT
This sequence comes from Bacillus sp. L_1B0_5, assembly GCF_000836715.1. Classification (NCBI taxonomy): domain Bacteria; kingdom Bacillati; phylum Bacillota; class Bacilli; order Caryophanales; family Bacillaceae; genus Bacillus; species Bacillus sp. L_1B0_5. Next base: position 83,459 of record NZ_JXIS01000099.1, read on the forward strand.
ATTTTCTGAACTGGTTAATTATACAAATTTATAGTGGAATCGATACCTCTTCTTATTTTAAACTAATAATTCGTACAAAGACATGAACTACTAGTTAAAAAGCCACTTTTTTGTACAAAAAAGCCCTACTGATCCAATCAGTAGGGACGATATTTATCGCGGTACCACCCTAGTTGTAGACTTCTTTCGTCTACCTCTCTTCATTGTTAACGATCATCTGACCGTCTTTCCCTTCATAAAGACAATACTATCTTTACTACGAAAAAGATGCTCCAGGACTGTAATTCGCTCTTGTTTTTGTACTGGTTCGCACCAACCACCAGCTCTCTGTTACAGGGAAACAACAACTACTGCTTTTCCTTTCAATGCATGACTATTTTATTTTCAAGTTGGACCACTAAAATACAAAAAGTCCCTACTGAATAAATCAGTAGGGACGATATTTATCGCGGTACCACCCTAGTTGTAGACTAACTTTCTGTCTACCTCTCTTCACTGTTAACGATCAATTGACCGCTTTTTCCTCATAAAGACAAACTATCTTTATTACGAAAAAGATGCTCCAAGACTGTAATTCATGATTATCCCTGTACTGGTTCACACCAACCACCAGCTCTCTGTTACAGTAAGACTAACCACTACTGTGATCTCTTCATTGCACTTTGTTTATTCAAATGTTTTTGAAATTGAATAAGTATGATTCGTATTATAGAACGCTTTTCAAAACACTGTCAACAACTTTTTATATATTTTTTAAAATTCCACTTTCGTCCTATAATTCTTCTTGTAAATCACCCATTACAATTCCTATGCGAATTATTTCATTTTCTAGTAAATGTAAAACATATTCCTCTACTCCATACTGAACTAATAATTCTTTTATTTTTATGATTTCTTTTTCAAATAAAACGGCTTCTTGACATGTTTGTAGTAAAATAAAAAACACATTTGCAAACATTTCTTTATGCGCTTTCATACTTTCTTTCTTATGAAGCATTTCAATCAATAACTGCTTCATTTCCTCACCTGTACATTTACCATTTACACTTGAAAATGCACGAGACATAATACATAATCCTTTTTCTAATATTTCATCCATGTATAAAATAATACGTAAAAGCATTACATATTCTCTCGCTGTTATCTCACCCATTTTTGGTCGTTCTCGCAAAAATACACTGAGCCAAGCTGTCCAAAATTTTTGTTGTTCTTTTACACTTAATGTTTTGACGTAATAGCATAAAAACTGCATAAATTTAATTTTATTTTCTTCATTTTCTAATACGAGTAAAGGGTATAACCAATCTGTTTTTTGCTCCCAATATAGTACACATTTAATAAATACAAAGCTAAGCCACTTCAAGAAAGCTTCCCTCGTATGCGGATGTAATACTTCCAAATGTTCTATCGCATACTTAATAAAACGCTTCATTTCTGTAAATAAAGGTAAATTTATTTGAGTGTAACATAAGCCCGCCCATGCATATTCCGTAATTTCATTTTGTTTTTTTAAATCTAAGTATGGTAGCAAATATTTCCGGCACCATTGTTTTTCAATATGGTATAGAAATGTAATATCTGCTATTAAACGAGCAAACATAAAGTTTGTTCGTTCCGAATTAACTCTTACTTGTTCTTCAAATAAAAATAAATATTCATATACATTACGATCGTATAAATGATCATATGATAACAACTTTAATAATACAGCCGTCATTTTTCCAACAGGATGCTGAATTGATTCATTGTAAAAATCTTGTTTTCCAAGCTTAAAATCCGTATCACTCTTCATAACTTGAGGAAACACTGAAAAAGCAAAGCGTTTTACAACACGTATACTATTCTCTTCTAACTCTTCTAGTCGATTACTAATTTCATATAGAAAACTACTAATTAACCAATGAAAAGCAGTATTTCTAACAAATTTCTGCAATAGCGGAATAATTTTTTGGATTTGATCATTTGTCAATCCTCGGTTATTTCGCCATTCTCTAATACAAACAAACCATACTTCATTACTTATTTCTTGCACTCCTACTAATTGATATGCGAATGAAATACTCCACTCTGTATTCAATTTACATGCTTTTGATAACATCTCTAAAAAATGGCGTTGTTCAAAAACACCATCTTGCGAAAATTGCCGAACTTGCTTCATAATTTCAAAATCTTTCAGCTGCAATAATCCGTCAGCTGTTACATTACAAGTAATGCTTTGCGCTGTATCCTCTTTCTTTTGTACACTGTATTGTTCAGAATGAAAATGAGGATGCTTTTGCTTCATTAACTCATACCCATTTGCCGTAGATGGACTATTTGAATCACACTTGAATAATAAGTCTAATATCAGACATGCATCAAATACTCTCTCTTCTGTAAGACGCTTTATTACAGTTCGAGTGACTTCTTCTTTTGTTTTTTCCAAACAATTTGCATAATGACTTTTTAAAAGTTGGAAAACTTCGTGTTTATAAGTGAAATCTAAAAGAAGTCCTTCATGTAACAACCATTTCATTTTGTCATCTACACGAACAAAAATATTTTTATTCATCGCATCAATTGCAATTCGCTTTTGAAGTACACTATTCGCTTCTATCATTTCTGTAATATAATAATCCGCTTTTTTCTCATTGTTTTCACATAAATAAGTTAGACACTCTTTTACAATTTGTATTAAAAATGCAAGATCATTTTGATGAAACTCTTTTTCTACATCTTCCGTATTTCTTTTTTTCAGTGCCGTTTGTCTTAACGACAACATTCTCAATTTTTCTAATCCGATCATCATAATTGGAACAGCATAATAGGCGATATATGGCCTCATCTTTTCGTTCCAAATTTGCTCCACATGAGAAAATGTTGATACTGGTAAGCGACTCGATTCCTCGAGTTCTATTGCTTCTTGCGTATCATTTCCCCATTTTCTTACACGTTTCAACTTCAATTTTCCGTCTAAAATAAACGTTAGTAACAATAACGCAATTTCCTTATGCTCAGGAAAAGAACATTTTTGCAGTAACTTTGAAATTTTTTCTATAGAGCTACTATCTTTTTCAGCAGTTTCTAATAAAAGGAGTGTCCACCTGGCAAACAACAATGGGTCCATCTTACTCTTCGTTTCGTTTAAGTAGTTACAAATTGTTCTCCATAATAACGGTGATATTTTAGAATAGTTTTTATAAATTAATTGAAATAATTCTTTCTGATGACTAAAAAGAAATTGTTCCACTAACCATTCTGCAAGTAATTCATCTACTTCATTATAGTTTGGCGTAAGCATAAACAAATTTTGTAATTTACCTTCTGCTTCTAACCATTCGATCCATTCATAATCATGAGCAAATTCCACAAAGTAACGAACTGTTTCAATTTTTTTAATTGATTGCTTTATGTATGATAATTGTTCCTGTTCTACTGACGGGGGAACCGTTACAATATCCCGAATACGCATTCTTTTCGTAATATAATTATCACCCATTAATTCCGCCCAGCGTTTTACCGCTTTTACGAGGGATTTATGATTATTCACTTTATTCGGATACACAATTGGTCTTATCCCCAAATGTTCCCAGTGGTACGTATTTTCTCCTTGTGCGACAAAAGCAAATCGCCTTGTACTTGGTGGTAAACCAGTTGCTAAATATTTCATTACTGGGTCATTATGACTATATCCAACGAATAAAACGGTGTAATTTGAGAATAGATCGACTAAAAATCTTCTCGCCCACCCTTCCGTTAAGTAAGCCCTTCCAAAATCACCGTCTGTTAAAATTAAAGCCTCTTTCTCCTGTTCTACATTACCATGTATATAAGCAAGACCTTTAAAAGCTCTCCCCGTCGGTAAAGCTGGAGCGTAATAAACATTGATATCTCTATTTATTTCTTTAATTGCAGTTGTAAAATGTTGATCAAAATTTGTTGTTACAATGCGGATATCTGTATCTAACGGAAATAACCTTGGAATTGCATAATGTAATGGATTCGGTTTTGATTTCTCTATATGAACAAGATCTCTTGCGACTTGATGTACATCTTTTGTTTTCGCAATTTTACCAAGATAATAATCATGTGGTTCTGTTATTTCACGTTTTTCGACATATAACGTTTTTGCAATTTCATCAACTAAATCATCAAAATTCGGTAAGTTTGATTTCCCTTTCATAGAAACTCCCGCTCCAACAAATAACACTAACTTTCCTTGCTCAATGTGATCAATTAACTCATCTGGAATTTCTACTTCTGAAGTAATCCACATCCTGGATTCCCCCTTACCTAAAAATGTCATACACTCTCATTTTACTATAACATTTTTTCGTTATTTTTATAATATTTAGACTAAATTCCGAACATGAAAAAGTTTTATGTAAATAAATCCGTTACAATGTATGAACTCCAGAATTTATTGCAAAACTATGTATAAATCGGAGGTGTAAATTTTGAATGATTTCACAGTAGTGCTTATCAAGTTTATATCGTGCATTATCGCATTTAGCATTGGGCTTGCTTTATTTTTCCCTGCAACGTTTGTTCAAATTATTTCATTCAGTCTCTTTGTTACAATCGTATCCTACATGTTCGTTGATAAAATTATTTTAAATCGAATTGGCAATACTGGTGCCATTATGTCGGATTTCTTATTAACATATTTAAGCGTATGGATTTTCGGTAATATTTTATTAGACAACTATATGCAAATTGCATGGGGCAGTATCCTTTCTGCCATCGTCTTCACTTTATCTGAAGTAATCGTTCATCGCTTCTCTAACTCTCATACAAGGCACAACAATGATAACATTCGTATTAATCGCCGCTTTGCATATGGTACGGAGTTTGCTGAAGAACAAAATATATTGGATAAAGACAAGAAAAAGTAACATTTTAATGCAGGAGCACCCTTTTTAATTATGTGGTGCTCCTTTTTTATATATTTTCATTATGGTACGTGAAATTATATAAACGATTATTTCAAAATATCGACTTACCAACAATATTTGACGCTATTTTTCTAATAAAAAAACTGCCTCTTATTTAGAGGCAGCCACTTTCAAGTCTTTTAATGCAACAACATCCGCAAACGCTCCCAATACTGCGTTATGATGTTTCACAATATCTTCAGCACGTAACACTTCTGCATCAAATGTACTATGCGCATCACTAACTAACGTTACTTTATATCCTTCACTACATGCTCTGCGCGTTGTCGTATCTACACAATACTCTGTTTGCATTCCCGAAAGAATAACGTGTTCAATTCCTTTCTCTTGTAACACTTCGCTTAAGTTTGTCTTATGGAATGAATCTGGCGTCGTCTTTTCAACAATATCATCCCCTTCTTGCGGAGCGATTGTTGCATGGATTCGCCATCCATCCGTACCTTTTTCTAACGGATGGTCTTTAGGACCGTTATGTTGGACATAAATAACTGGAATATCATTTGAACGACATTCCCCAATAAGCTCTTGCAATGTTTGTAAAAATTTTTCCCCATTATGTACTGGCATTCCAGCTGTATACATACCCGCTTGTACATCAATTACGATTAATGCTTTTTTCATTTCCCACAGCTCCCTTCGTTTATATAAGCCATTTCATATTCATTATAATTGTTTATATTCCATCATCCAACAATCTTCTAGTTTCCCCTCATGCAGCTCATGTTCCTTTAAAATCTTTACTTTTTTAAATCCGCATTTTTCATAACACTTTATCGCTCGTTCATTATTTACTTTCGGATCCATTGCGATTGCTTCTGCTCCCATTTCACCCATAATGTATGTAATTGTTGCCTGAACGAGTTTTTGTCCAATTCCTTTTCCCCAATAGGCTGGTTCACCGATAAATTGATCCATTCCCCATACATTTTGTGATTCTTTATAGCCATATATCGCTTTCCACTCTGAATCAACTGGGTACATTTGTATGTAACCAATCGGAACGGTATCAAATTCTATTAAACATCTTTTTTCATTATTGTTTGGATTATGCATAAAATGATCAAGCACCTTTTCTACAGATTGCGGATTATCTCGTCCTTCGTAATACTGCAGGACTTCTGGGTCCGTTAACCATTTAGAAATGATAGATACATCATCTTCCATTACGTATCTAATCCATAACCCTTCTTTTTGAAATAGCATATTATACCTCTATTATTCTTTTATATTTTTTCTTGATATTATATCTTTCATTGCACCTACTAATGCATATGGTAGTAATGTTATCGTAAAAAATGCTGTAAATACGTTAAATTGCGGGATTGTATAGAGTGTGAACCATTCTGTGAAAAATTGAGAATTTAATATTCTATTAAAAAACTCTCCGCCTGGTCTAAAGTTTGGTGCCCACGCAGTTATTTCACACAAAATAAAGTGAAACTTTAATCAGTGGGGGTTTTGTTCATCCCCCACTGATTATTAGTTGAAACAATCGGGCTTTTACGGGCAGTTAATCCCCTACCTAACTTCTTCGCTTTCGCTGAATTTTGAGGTGGGGGTCTTACTGCCCGTTAATGCGGGATAAACAGTAACTGAACAATAAAAAATGCCCCTAGATAACGAAACCAAGTCCGTTTCCATATAGGTTGTGCATTTTTTAATATGTCCCCCATCTAATCCCCTCCTTAAATATCCATCATATTAATTATACACTTTCCTCACTATATTTGTTAAAATTTTCTATATAGTTAATACCGTTGGGGGAATACATTATGTCTAAACCTATACTTACATCCACTTTAATCATTCTTAGAGGAAACTCCGCAAGTGGTAAAACAACGATCGCAAAGCAACTACAAGAACATTTCGGACAAGGTACACTTTTAGTCTCTCAAGACGTCGTGCGTAGAGATATGTTAAGAGTACACGACACGATGGGGAACTTATCTCATGATCTACTATTTGAAATTACGAAGTACGGAAAAGGAAAATGTGAATTTGTTATTTTAGAAGGTATATTGAATAGTCGTAGGTATGGTGAGATGTTAAAAGAATTAATTCGTTATTTTGATGAAAATGCATTTACATATTACTTTGATTTATCATTAGAGGAAACTATTAGACGACATAACACAAGGGACAAACGACATGAATTTGGTGAAGATTTCCTACAAAAATGGTATAATCCGCACGATACAATTGAGGTTGCCAGAGAAACTATTTTTACAGATAACTTTACGCAAAAAGATATATTTGATGTGATTCTTAATGATGTTGCGATACAAAAACAAGACTAACATAATATGTTAGTCTTGTTATGTACTTTGTGTTTCCGTTTTTATAATTGAACAATCTTGACATAAATAAAAATAAATATTCATTTCCCCAAACTGGAAATCAACTACTGAAATAAGTCCGCGTTCCTCGATATCTTGTGTAATTGTAGCAACATACTTCATCTCTTTAGAACAAGTTGGACACGCCAAATCCTCTGGAAGATCATCATATAATGGTGCCCCTAATAATCTACATACATATTCAGAACCGAACAAGTCAAAAGCTTCCCAGTAACTATCTTCATCTGTAGGTATATCTTCATTTTTCATATTTATAAGCTTTACCGTTGTTTTTGGTAATGAAACTGGTAACTTATCTTCCTCTTCCATTATCCATTCTTCTGTATTTTGCTGCTGTAAGATTTGAACTGTTTTACCTCCATCACTTAACTGAAAATATTGCGGTTCCCACACCATCGCGCAGTTCAAGCATGAAACGAATGGTAAAATATTTAGTTCATTACTTTTAAGTTCAGCAATTCTCTCATCTTTTAAATCAAAACAGAGAATTTGGTGCATCTTCTCACCGCATAACTTACATACTGGCAAATTGCAATCTTGACCGCCAAAGTAGTGATTATATGAATCTTTTCCTTCAATTACTCTATACCCTTTCAATTTATTACAATGTGCACCATATAATTCTGTTGTCATATTCTATCCTCGCTTTTATAAAAGTGATCTACAAAATGATAATAATTAACACTAAAAAGCATCGTCTTCCTGAATAGTTTCCATAATAAATTTTTTTAAACTCGGAGATATTTCTTCCATTTCGTCATCCTCGTGATACCAAATATATATTTCATCATCCATTTTTCCATTATTTATTTTAAAGCACAATTTATCCCCTGAACCATCGTCACCAATTATGATAAGGTTTTCTGGCATAGACTCATCTCTCATGTCAATGTTTTGTCTAACTATATCATCCCAAGTTTTCGTTACATTTCTATTATCTTTAATCGGATATAGCATCCATACCCCTATTTCAGCATTATTAACTAATTTAATAAGATCCCTATATTGATTTGGGAAAGCAGCACCTAACTTTTCTTCCGTTTCTTTTATTTGCAACTCCAATACACCTTGTTTCTTTGTTTCAATATATTCTCTTACTTCTTTCATGAAATACACCTATCCTTTGAACTTAATTACACTATTATGAGTGAACGTGTTTAGTAAACGATTTGATCCGATTTATATATTTCATTATACGTTAACCCTTCGTTTTCAACATACTATTCTTCTCTACTTCTCAATAACCTTCTGTTCTACTTCCTTACCTCATTCTTAATAGTTTTTCTAAACATGAGACAATTTTTATGTTTTATTACAGGTTTATTAATAAGTCATTTAAAAATCCTATTATACTTCCACTAAAAAAATAAAAGCCAGCCTCAATAAAGAGAACTGACTTCTATTTGGATCATTATAGTTACTATAAAATTTTTACTTTAACAGTTTTTCTTCCCCAATTCATAGCTTTACTTTTTGACCCCATTAATACATCAATACGATTACCTTTAATTGCGCTTCCAGTATCACCAGCGATAGCTTCTCCATAACCTTCTACCCATACTTTAGATCCTAATGGGATTACTTTCGGATCAACTGCGATAATTCTCATATTCGGATTTGCCGTTAAATCATGCCCCATCGCAGTTAAAACGCGTCCACCATATGTACCATTTTCACTTGGATCAGCAGTATACGCTGTCGCTACTACCGTTAATTCACGTTTAGCAGACTGTATGTTGTTTTTTGATACTTCTTTCGCTCTTTCTTCTTCTTTAGCTTTTGCTATTTCTCTTGCTCTTTCTTCTTCCTTAGCTTTTGCTATTTCTCTTGCTTTCTCTTCTTCTTTAGCTTTTGCTATTTCTCTTGCTCTCTCTTCTTCTTTAGCTTTCGCTATTTCTCTTGCTTTCTCTTCTTCTTTAGCTTTCGCTATTTCTCTTGCTTTCTCTTCTTCTTTAGCTTTTGCTATTTCTCTTGCTTTCTCTTCTTCTTTAGCTTTTGCTATTTCTCTTGCTCTCTCTTCTTCTTTAGCTTTTGCTATTTCTTGCGCTCTCTCTTCTTCTTTAGCTTTTGCTATTTCTTGCACTTTTTCTTCTTCTTTAACTTTTGCCTCTTCTTTAGGCTTTACT